>JABIUH010000387.1 GCA_018701055.1 Woeseia sp.
CAGAATTCCGACAGTAATTCGCTCTTCATCTGGATGTGTTTAATGTATTGAGTGTCTGCAGGCGGCTCGATCGGGGGAATTTCCTGGTCCAGGATCAATTCGAACGCCTCGTTCGTCGCTTCACCAATGACAATTTGCACAGGTTTCGAATAAAAATTGCCGGGTTTGCGGTTCCAACGTTGGCCCTCGCCCTGATCCGGCGACAGGCTGACAACCTTGCCATTGCTGAGGTGAAAGTCTTTGTATCGGTTTAACAGCGCCTGTGCGTAGTACGTGCCAGGCGGGACGTGAGTCAGGTCCTTGAGTGGAAAGCCGATCGCATCGTGATCCACGACGACGGTGTCGCCGCTTTGCCACTTTTCAACATTCTGGCCAAAAATTAATTGGGTATCAGCCGAATTGCTGACCAGGAATCTTGGCTCGTCATCCTCGTGTGAGGACAGGAGGACCACGAGCCGGCCATCCTGAGCAGACTCGGATAACGAGGCATCAAAGGAGACCGAAAACTCCGGGCCTTGTGCCACTTCGGGCGCGGTTGCCGGTTGGCACGCGGACAATGCAACGAAAATAGTTGCTCCAACGAGGAATGAATGAACTTGGGTGTTCATTCTTTTGCGTCCAAGATGGCGAACGGATCTGAATCATCACCCGGACGCTGTGGCATCCGACTTCGCAAATTAAACTGATCTCCCGGCATTAGAAAATAAAAATGACCGTCGCGTCCAACGGTTCGGGCGCTGTCATAAACGGCTACATACCCCTGTCCGATCACTTCGAAATCGTCGCCGGTAACGACGATCGCGGTGTCCTCATCAAGTCCCAGCCCGAGAAGTTCGGGACGTGCGTCCATGATCTCCTGTAAGTCAAACTGACGATTCCTGACCAGCAAATGCTGATCTATCGCTACATTCTCTATATAAGAGAAGCCCTGTTCGTGATCACCCATCATGATAGTGTTTGCGTTTGAGTCACCTCGTGCCAAATAAGATCCCTGAATGGTTGCTCCCGCAGACGAACCACCGATCACGCCGCCGCGCTCCAGTACTGCACGAAATTCTTCCTGGGTCTTTGTACCGAGGTAGGAATCTGCGATGCGCCATTGCCGGCCACCGATGAACCAAACTCCGGCAGCATCTTTCAATGGAGCAGCAAATTCGTCGGTATCGGCTTCTTTAGGATCCCGCGTATGCAACACAGTGAGATTAGTCGCGCCCACTTTTTGCAGCGGCTCCAGAATATTCCATGGTAAGTCGTCTATGTCCCCACCGGCCGCAGTCGGAACGACGACAATCGAGGCATCCAATCCGCCGGCCAACTCTAGGAATCGGCCGATGATAGCCGGGTCCTGAACGTTGCCGCCAGCAACGACAAGCGAACCGTTTACAGGTCCAGTCGTCACGACAGAGGTTGAATCGTGGTCTTCTACTGCTGTGCTATCTGAATTATTGCCGCAACCGAACAGGAATGTACTGGTTGCTGCTACGCAAAAGGCTGAAAATCGGATTCGCTTTGCTAACATTGATTGCTTCCCCCTGACGCAGACATTAAATCCACGTCTGCTCTCGCCAAAGGTTGATAGTGCTACGAATCGCAGCGAATTGAAATAATCGTCAACTCCACGGATCGTTCGTGGAAATAAAAAGAAATAAAAAGGACAGCCACAAATTTCTCGCCTAGCAATATCAACCATCATTGGGTCAAACGATAAGTGCCCTCGAAGAACCGTGATAAGTGACGGAGTTACCATCCGCACCAATGTTACTTTCTCGATGCGTCAAATGACGGCGGTCGACCGGGATGTCTGAAAACTTAACATTGCGTCTTTGCGAGGAGGCAGAGCCGACGAAGCAATCCATTTAATTCAATAATTTATGGATTGCGTCGCTGCGCTCGCAAAGACGAATATGGAGTTCTCACACCGCCTGGGCCGTCAGCAGCGATTAGCCTTCGGCTAAGCGCCGAACATTCCACATAAACAAGAGACCGCCCGTTGTCAGAATTATATATAGGGACGTAATCGCCCATGTGAAATCAAGTATTGTAGCGACGCTAGAACTGTCAATCGCAGCGATAGCTTCGGCGCGTCGGGTAAATACTCCATAAATCAGAACCGAGAGAATTCCCATGACCGTGGACGAAACTAGAAAGCAAGAGTTAACAACACCCGTTTGAAGTTTTGTGAGTCTTGACCCAGCCGCAAACGCGGCAATAACGTACGCGGTAATGATAGTTACAAAAATCGTAAACGAGGTTAGAAAGTTGCCCAGTGCATTGCTCGTCAAGTCTGATAATTCGTATTCTGTCACCCCCGAGTCACCTCGATTCATCTCGTAGTCATGGTTGAGTTTTTTGAATTCGAATTGAATCAAGTGTCTCAAAAGCTCGCTTCGGATCATCTGCAGACATATTCAATGCCCCGAATAATAGCACCCCGGGCGACCGTAATTGTGCACAAGGCAGACGCTCAAAAAACGTTTTATGTAATTGTCGATTTGAATGACTGACGTTCAGGAATCGTTTGCTCGCTAACTGTATAGACCTTACCCACTGGTCTCGCGAATGTGATGCTTGGTATCAACCGGTCGCATCAACGCGTTACTGATCAGCGCAATGCCCAGTAGGGCCGCCATTAGGTACATCGTGGTGTTGTACACCGTACTGGTCGGATCGACTGTGCCGACCGGCACGACCTCCATTAGCTTGGCAATCGTGACTGTTTTTTGCTCGACCAACGCATCGAGCTGGTCCAAACCAGCACCAAAAGCACGTTGAAATTCAGTCGGATCAACTTTCGTCACGAGATCCTGAATGGCGTCTTGAATGGCGCTTTCACGCAGAGACGTAATTGCCAGGGGACCAAGAACGCCAGCAGTACTCCAGGCAGTTAACAGTCGGCCGTGAATTCCACCGACATACCGAGTACCGAAGACATCAGCCAGGTACGCGGGAATTGTTGCGAAGCCACCGCCGTACATGGTGAAAATAATCATAGTTGCCGCATAGAAATACACGAGCCAGACGACGGCTGGCTGAACGCTGACCTGTTGCGCCGAATAAGGGATTGTTACGTAGAGCGCGATGCCGAGTGCGAAGAATATCCAGTACGTATTACGTCTACCGATGTAGTCCGAAGTGCTGGCCCACAGAAAACGACCAACCATGTTGAATACGCTAATCATAATGACGTAGGTAGCCGCGAAAGCTCCGTCAACGATGTCCGGCAAGGTTGTCCCGAAAATTTCAGTGATCATCGTCTTGGCGACACCCAACACGCCAATTCCAGCGGTAACGTTGAAACACAAAACAATCCACAATTGATAGAACTGGCGCGTCTTCAGTGCCTCATCAATATGAACATGCCCGGTTGAGATCATTTTTCGGGCGCTGTGATCCTCATCTGGTGGCACCCATCCATCCGGCACCCATCCTTCGGCCGGAATCCGATATGACATCGCCGCAATCAGCATTACCACCAGATAAATTAATCCCAAAGTAAAAAAAGTCTCCGCCGCGCCGCTTTGCCCCGTGCCCACTACGTACACACCTTCCGGGCCCGGAACGAGCATGCCCGCAATATCGTTTGCACCAACGACGACGACTTCACGAAGCGATCCGGCGCTCTCTGCAAATCGTTTGCCCGCTTCGGTAACCAATTGCACCTGATCAATTGCACCCAGAAACTCAGGTGCCTGGTAGTAAAATTTCAAGAAATATTCTTTTAGGGGTGCACCGATCATGGCTCCGCCACCGAATCCCATGATTGCCATTCCTGCCGCCATACCGCGCCGATCAGGAAACCATCTGATCAAAGTACTTACAGGAGAGACATAGCCCAACCCCAGACCTACCCCGCCGATCGCTCCGTAGCCGAGATAAACAAGCCACAGTTGATGCGTCAGGATGCCCAGACCACCGACGAGGTAACCGCCACCCCAGCAACAGGCAGCTACGACGCCCACTGTTCGAGGGCCAACCTTTTCGAGCCATTTTCCAGCGAACGCGGCGGAAACGCCAAGGAACACAATAGCGACCGTGAATATCCAGACAACGTCGCTCAGAACCCAATCATCGGCTGCACTGCCGACAACACCGAGCGCTTGCGTCAGTGGCGGGTTGTAAATACTCCAGGCATAGACGGAACCAATGCAAAGATGAATTGCGATCGAAACCGGTGGCACTCGCCAGCGGTTATATCCTGGCTCGGCAGTAATTCGTTCCTTAGAAAACCACGCGCTCATGCTCGCCTCCGATGATCAATGTCGGTGTACCGAATCGGTTAACGCTTAAACTGCCGACAACTGAACAATCTGTTTACCCGTATTTCGCCCCTGGAGCATGTCGATGAACGCAGTTGGCGCGTTCTCGATGCCGTCGGCAACTGTTTCGTGATAAATCAACTTACCGTCATTCAGCCATGCGGACGCTTTCGCGACATATTCCTGGCATGCATCCGGATGATCCGTGACGATGAATCCCTGAATCTTCAAACGACGACCAATGATAGCCATCATGCCGCGAGGTCCGGGCTGCAACTGTTCGTCGTTGTAATTTGAGATCATGCCGCACATAGCAATGCGCCCGAAATCTCGCATGCTCCAAAGTGCCGCCTCAAATATCTCGCCGCCTACATTCTCGAAATTTACATCGATACCTTTGGGGCAAACATCTTTAATACTTTTAGGTAGAGACTCGCTGTTTCGATAGTTGAATGCCGCGTCATAACCGAGTGACTCAGTTAAGAGCGCAACTTTTTCGTCGGACCCAGCACAGCCGGAAACCTGGCAACCATGAATTTTCGCAAGTTGGCCGACAACACTTCCGACCGCGCCAGACGCGGCGGAAACAAACACAGCGTCATCCGGTTTTGCGCCGGCGATAGTATGTAGACCGACATAAGCCGTCATGCCCGGCATACCCAAAATGCCAAGGTGATAAGACAGCGGTTGCGATCCCGAATTGACTTTTCGCAACTGGGTGCCATCGCTGACTGAAAAATCTTCCCACCCAAGCATGCCCGTCACATAATCACCTTCCGCGTAGTTCTCGTGCCTACTGGCGACGACAACGCCTACTACGCCGGCCTGCAAAACCTCACCAATTTGGAACGCTGGAACATAAGACTTCACATCATTCATACGCCCCCGCATATATGGGTCGACTGACATGAAGATGTTTCGTACCAACAACTGTTCATTACCGATATCGGGTACCGCTTCGCTCGTCGTCGTGAAGTTATCTTCCGTCACCCATCCGCTCGGGCGGCTCGCTAGGCGAATCTGTGTGTTGATATTTGGCATGCAAAATTCCTTAGTCGTTTGCGGGTTTGGTGTAAGTGCCCTCATAGGCTTCTTCTATGGCATCCGCATCAATACTGCCTCGTATCTCGTCGATTCTTGTTACCGCCTCCAGCACTATCGGAACGGCGTATTCAGCAATCTGCTGCACGCCGTTTTGCATATCTTCGTACTTGAATGGACGAACCCCAACAGCTGGATTCGAAATTGAGTTTAGAGCCGCAAAATGGATGCCGAGTTGTCGAGCGTATATCGTTTCCGTTACAACATTGTGGGAAACGTGGTCTCCGCCCATCACGCGCATCATCCTAATTTCGGCGGGCGTCTCAAATCGGCCTGGGTCATCTTGAACCATTACGCCCTTTTCATAAACTTCACCGGGGTACTTCGCTGTCGCAATTTCGATAAGCAATTTGCGAAGGTCTTCGCTAAACGGCGCAGCAAAGTTCGGAAAGATTCCTGGTCGGCTGATTTTGGCCGCTCTAAGGACGTTTTGCGGGCGGTGGCTGCCGATAATGATGAAATCATCCGCCACGACCATGTCCCCGATCTCGTACTCAGGGTCAATACCACCAGACGTCGCGCCGCCAAAGACGAATTTAACGCCCAAGTCATACAACGCAACCCAGGTGCGCACGAAATGCCAGCCGTCCGCCTCACCCTCTGGCTTGTTTTCTACGCCGTGCATTTGTACGTAATAGAACGATTGGTCGTTATAACGCATTTGATAAATTGGAGGACTCTCACCAACGGCGGTTGAGACGGTGAAAGTTCTCTCAACTTCAACCAAGCCTTTGCCAAAGTCAGGTGCATGACCAAAACTGGTGCCACCTACGATTGCAATATCGATGTCGTCTGCTGCGATAGCGAAAGTAGACGCCAGGCCCACCGCGAACGTCAGACAGAGAATCCATCCGTTCAATCTCTTCATTAATGTTCTCCCAACCCGCTAATTTCTTCACAGCCTGAACCTGGCCGCACCCTTAATTTTTTCGAAGCGACCTTACTTCAAGTTCCCAATCAGCGTGATCATCGAGACCGCTTGGTCCAATCATCCCCACAGCAGATTGCAACAGCGTATCCGGGTCGTAGACGACACCAGCTTTAATGACGAAACGAATATTTCGCGCGGTCTTAATATCTTCAACCGGATTACCGGTTACAACAACAAGATCCGCTAACTTTCCCACTTCAATTGAACCCAATCTGTCGCCAATGCCAAGCGCATTTGCACCGTTGATTGTTGCCGCCTTCAATACGGTAACAGCTGGCAACCCTGCGTAAGTCATCGCCAGCAACTCGCGGTGATAGGCGAAACCGGGTAGCAGACTAGTGTAGACAGGCTCGTCGGTGCCCACAATTAAGAGATCTTCGCCGCCTGCGTCATACAGCGCCATGACTTCCACGTTTCTTTGCGCGAATTCCTCTACGCTAGATTCTGGTGGTGGTGGGCCGCGTGCTTCTAATAAAGACTGCGCGTACGACGTAAAATACTGCGCTTCGTTCGTCCACAGCATTTCATCACCACGTTCTTTTCGCAGCGTAATGCTGCCGTACATTTGCAGGTTAGCGTCATAGTAAACCTGATGTTTAAGAAGCAGATCGACCATTTGCTGCATATCCTCGCTTCGAGCACCGCCCGTACCGAGTGTCAACTGATGTTCGATTCGATCGATACCCAGAAGAACGGCATCACGCAAACTGACATCATACTCACCGTTATAATTCGCAAGGTGACCCGTCGTGGTCATCCCATTCTTGTGCGCCTGCTCGATTAATATTTTCGCTTCACCCGGTGTCGCCTGTTTTATCTTGATGCTAATGACGCCCTTTTCCGCCCACTTATCGACTTCCCGCCTTATTTCCTCTTCAGTAATGTCGTTAGGCCAAGCCGCACAATCGTCTTCCGCCGTTTTTACGCTGTATTCACATCGAAACCCGCCGAAGTACGGACCCGAAGCGAATAAACGCGGACCTGTTACTTCACCTGCATCAATCAGGTCACGTTGGGCGATAACTTTCTCGGGGTGGTATTCACCGGCGGACCAGGTCGAAGTCACGCCGTTAGCGAGAAAAATGATGCCATTGTAAGCAACCTCCTCCACTCGACCGACGTCAACCAGATCAAGATTGTAGTGTGCGTGCAAATCGATCATGCCGGGCAAGATCGTTTGATTGTCAGCTATGTCCACCACTTCGGCCGAGGATAGAATTTGTTGCTGGACATCTGCATCAACTGCAACAATTTCACCGTTTCGGATGACTATTCCGCTATTGCGGCGGCGCGCGTCGCTCACACCATCAAAAAGCCATCCGCCGCGGATGACGAGCGTCCCGTCCGCCGGCTCGGACCATTGTGCGTTAGCATTCCCAATCAAAATAATGAGTATTAAAGCGATCGCCTGTGTCGCGACTCTGGTTGCATGCCTCATAACAGTTTCTCTCCAACGTTGGCTCGAAAAATCCATTTTATTGTTTTAATCGCAGAGAATTTCTTCTTGTTTGCTGTTGTATCTGCTCAGGCCGATACTAACAGATCGCAAAAGACTCGCTGATCACATTGAGCCTCGTGCTTGCCACGCAACCGTCACTTTGAACCAATATCACGTGCTGGGAGTCTCTAAGTTATAGTTTGCTAGGCACTTTTTTGAGGATTACTGAATACCATGTCTACCGCGCTAAGTTTGCTAGCTCTAATGGCTGTCGGCGGCCCAAGCCTGCAGTCGCTGCTGGATGAAATTCGAATTGAGCAGGAAGTGCCTGGAATCAGCGTAGCCGTTGCGCGCCATGGCGAAATAAGTTTCGCGTCCGGTAGCGGTGTTGCCGACATAGAAAATAATATCAAAATGACCGCCGATACCCAACTCTATGCGGGGTCGTTATCCAAAATTTTTACCGCCGTTCTCGCCTTGCAACTCATCGAGCAAGGCCAGTTAGCACTTGGTGAAACCATTGCAGACATTGCAGTCGAATCCGAAAAATTGGGTGCAGGAATTCGGATTGCCCATTTACTGACCCACGCGTCGGGTCTGGAGCGCGAAGGCGATTTCGGCTATTGGTTCAGCGGTGAGTTTCCTGATGCATCGGCGCTCGCGAGCTTTCTACACGACACTGAACTCCGCGAACCGCCCGGAACATCCATACATTATTCGAATCTCGGCTATGCGTATTTAGGTGCAGTCATTGCACGGACATACGAGTCTTCCTATTTCGATGCACTGCAATCTCAGCTTCTCGACCCACTAGGCATGACATCGTCTGGCGCGCCGGGACCCACGGCGGGTATTGGAATCGGATACACACCGCCAAATCGAATTATTCCCAGCGAGGAAAGGCCCTTCGCTGGTGTGGGCCGGCGTATTGGAAGTCGCCATGTCCGCGAATATCATGATGCGAAGGCCATGACTCCGGCATTCGGCATTTTCACCAGTGCCAAAGATTTGAGCGTATTGGCACAATTCATTCTCGGCCATGAAGGTGACAACGTACTGTCTCACCAAATGCGCGCGCAGATGTTGCAACGCCAGCCGTCCGGTTGGGGTCTGGGAATTAAGTTAGGCCGACTGAATGGTCGTCCGATTGCGCAGCACAGTGGTTGGTTTGCGGCACATCGATCACACTTGATGCTCGACATTGAATCTGGAATCAGTGTCGCGGTCATTGCCAATGGCGACAATGCCGCACCTAACAAAATCGCCGAGGCTTTTATGCAAAAGAGCCTCGAGAAAGTTTCTCTCAAATCAGAAAATTAGCTGTCACTCGCACTACGGTCTAATGACGATTTTTCCGCGCCGCGACTTTGCATCGAACTGATCGCGAAACGCCTGCAAGTAGTCACTTAGTGGGTAAACAGCTCCCACCGACGGCTTCAATTTTCCAGCTTGCACAGCATTAAGAACATACTCAACACCGCGACTCAGCAATTCTTTGTCCCCGATGTAATTGAAGGTCGAGAAAGTGTGCAGCCATGCCGCTTTTTGTGTCATTTCAATTTCTGGCAATATCGTCGGGCTCTGGTCCATTCCACCATAGAGCAAGATAATTGCACCGTGCGCAAATCCATCGGCATAGTCCTGCATGATCTTACCGCCGATCGGGTCATAGATGATCCGGGCACCCTGACCAGCACTGAATTCCATGATTGACGCAGACATTTCGTCTTCATCTTGCGCGATAACGAAGTCGAAGCCGGAATCCAGCAAATACTGACGTTTATCACTTGTACGGCTTGTACCAATGGTCTTCGCGCCAATCATTCGACAGAGTTCCATCGCTGCCATACCTGCACTGCTGCTGGCGGCCGTAATCAGCACATAGTCCTCAGCCAAAACCTTCGCTACTTCAATGAAGGCAATATAGGCCGTCAGGTACGCAACCCAAATACAACAAGCCTCTTCCACGGACAGGTTGTCCGGATAGCTCGCGAGGTACTCGGCGGGAAAGATTGCGTATTCGCCGTTCACTCCATATCCATCGTAGAAAGAAGGCAAGGTACAAACCATGTCGCCGGGTTTTACGTTGCGTACGCCTGGACCGATGGCATCTACCACACCGGAACACTCGCCACCGATCCTCGCCGGCAGGGTTAGATCAAAAGTGTATTTGTTTGCAAAGAGCTCAAAGTCGCCGTAGTTCAGCGAAAATGCGCTGACCTTCAAACGCACCTCTCCGTCGCCCGGCTCCCCTAGTGGAATGTCATCCAGCGATATTCCACTAAAATCTCCATAGGGTTTTATCTCGTGCAACACCAATGCTTTAGCCATTAATCTGTTCTCCCACTTTTGCGAGTTCAATGATCACCAAATGGTCCTGCATACGGTATCGGATATTTGTGCCACGGGCTCTTCACGTTTTTCTTTTCTTTTTTCTGCGCCATCACAATGTCAGACCCATTTGAGCGAGCGTTAATATGACCGAGCTTGATGTCCCCAGACGTTTTGTTATCCCGAGCCAGTTCCGTAGAGAAAACCAGCGGAAAGTCCCCGACGCCGTGCCGCGCTGCAGCACCCATTGCATCCGATAACGGATGATCATACGAACCATTGTCGCCCGATGAGGAAACCGTTGCTTCCGGTTTGATTTTCTTTAGAGATGGCAAGTCAAAATCAGACGAACCATGATGGCAGGCTTTGTTGACCTGCGCCCTGAATGGATTTTTGTTGCCGTATTTGCTGCGCAAGTACTTCTGTGACGGCTGATTGAGATCTCCACCAAATAAGAACCGCCTTCCCTTGTAGTTCAGTCGCAGAACCACGCTATTTC
>JABIUH010000397.1 GCA_018701055.1 Woeseia sp.
AAGGAACTTATTCCGGGGCAATTACTCTCATTGGGTAATGTGGGCATCATTCGACAGATTCACGAAGAATCGCCCAGAGGACCTGCGTACGAAAGCAATCAATTCAGGCTTGAGTACTACGGATTGGCCGACGACCGGCCGTTAAGCGTGGCCATTAATATAGACAGATGACTAAAAACCTACATAAATTTTATTACGGCATCGTTGCAAGTTGTTTGTTACTCGGTCCCGCTTTGGCGCATCACGGGTGGGGCGGCTACAAAGAACGAATAAACGCCAATGTCACGATCGTCGAGCTGAAGCTTGGTAACCCGCACGATCGATTGATCGCGACGGACGAGTCCGGACAAGAATGGAATTTGTTGTTAGCGCCGCCAGCCAGAAACCGGCGCTTTGGGTTTAACGAAGACACGCTGGCAGCCGGTGATGTTGTTGAAATATACGGCCAAAAACATCCCAAAAGATTCGAACTAAAGGTGCATTGCGTCAACAAGAATGGTGAGAACGTCTATACCTATCGTTATGACAATGGACGGACCAGTCTGGCGCGACAAAGACGCGACGAATCCTGCGACGAGTAAATAGTTACGGATCCTTCAGCCTAGCGACTTCCGATGCTCTCGCGGGGATTTTCCAAACCAGCGATAGAACGCACGAGTCAAAGCAGCCGTTTCTGAAAATCCTAGGCGTCTCGCTATCGCAGCGATTGGCAATGACGGTCTCGAAATCAATAACGAAGCTAGCGAACGTGAGGCTTCGTCGTGAATGTTTTTGAAGCTCATCTGTTCCTTTTTCAGGCGACGATGCAACGTAGCCTCAGAGATGCCTAATTGCGCGGCAACCTCGCGAGCCCGCATGCCTTCTGCGAGCGCATCATGGGTCAGTTGGCTCTTTACCTGTTCGATAAATGACTGATCACGTTTGTTTTGGTCGATAGACGACAAGATGTGCGCTTCAAGAATTGGGAACAGAAAAGGGTCGCCTGATCGAGACGGTGATTCCAGAAGTTCAGTGCGAAAGTGCAGGCGATTCGCCCGGCGACGAAACAGCACCGGGGCGCCGAATACGCGCCGAAATACCGTCGCAGTATTGGGCGGTTTTTCGTGTTCGAATTCGACCATTGTCAATTGGCAGGTGTTACCCGTGAATTGTTTGATTAAATTCCAAGTACTCCCAATCGAGTATTCGCTGTCCTGCCGCCGATCGGATATTTTGTCGTCGAGAATTCCGTAATCAACGTAAGCGTATTCGCCTTCGATGCCCAAATGGAATCGGGATCCCTCTTGAACTGCGAACAAGTATCGGCCGAGATTGGTGAGAGCTGCTTCAAGGTTCTTTGATTCCAGAAATAAATAGCCAACAGCGCCAACGGTCTGTGGTCCGCCCCGTTCGGACAATTCAAGCCCAAGGCAAGACCTATCCATGCGCTTCGCTAACCATTCAAACAACTCGACGAATATGTGCAACGGGACTCTGGCGGTGGGCGAGTCAATCTCAAGTAAGTCGAATCGCCGCATCCCGGCATCCGTAATTTCTCGGTGATCGCCTATTGCCTCAACCAGCGCCGCGATAATCTGGATGGAAATTGTCGCCTCGTTACGTTTCGGTTTTTGGGTAGGATCGTTCATTAGGCATCACTTTAGCCGAATCTTGCGTTAATTAATCAACAATGTGCGAGATAATATCAATAAAATTTGCTTCAAGAGGAGGAGATTCAACCTTAGAAATGCGGCGCTCTCCGAGCGGGACGGCTCACGCATTCGTATCGAGCAGTGAGATCGCTGACTCAACGGAATTCGCACCACTCTTAAATTTATATCAGGGGAATACCAATGAAATCTTTTTCATTAGTTAAGGCATCGGTTGTTGCTACAGCGATTGCCTTAAGTTTACCAAGCGTAGGTTATGCGCAGGTGCTGGAAGAAATTTTGGTTACGGCGCAGAAGCGCGATGAGAATTTGCAGGATGTACCCATTTCTGTGAGCGCATTTACAGGCGACCAAATCGACGCACTTGGCATCACGGATTTCACGGAAATCACACAACAGATACCCGGGCTGCAACTTAGCGCTTGGTCGCCGAATCTCACGATTTTTAATCTGCGCGGCATATCTCAAAACTCATTTACGGATAACCTCGAGGCACCTGTCGCGGTTTATATCGATGATGGGTATATCGGATCATTGAACGCTGTCAGCGGGCAGATGTTTGATCTCAAACGGGTGGAAGTTTTGCGCGGACCGCAGGGAACCCTGTTTGGTCGGAATGCGACCGGTGGCTTAGTGCATTATCTAAGTCAGGATGCTTCAAACGAAGAAACCAATGGCTACGTCGAAGCGGAGTTTGGCGAGTTTAATCGTAAAGGAGCTGAGTTCGCACTCGGCGGCAGTCTGAGCGATACGGTCCGTGCGCGAGTGTCGGGACGTTGGTCCGAAATGGACGGCTACATTGAATCGGTCGATACCAATCTGCCTGGTGGCGGCGGTCTTCTTTTCCCAGGAAGTGGTCAAGACATCGGTGGCAATGATGGAATCGCTCTACGGGCAACGATGCAAGTTGATTTCTCGGACGCCTTGCAGGGAAATTTTTGGGTTAAGTACTCCGAAGACAATGACGTGCCGACAGGCGGTTACGTGTTTGAGAATTGTCCTTTTCAGGCCGCGCCTAACGATACACTCTGCCAAGTTGATGCAAACGGACGGGCCATTACCAATGGCGGCGTAATTGATTTGTTTGGCCAGCAAGCAGACGTTCATGAACATTACGGCGAACATCCCGGCATCCTCAATCGAGAACAGACAAGCTTTACGGCTCGTTTCGATTACGCGATGGATAACGACATGGAATTTACGTCTATTACGAATTATCTCGCAATGGACAAATTCTATGATGAGGATGGTGACGCACTCGCAATTCCAATTCTCACGTTCCAAACATTCGTGGACTGGACGCAATTTTCGCAGGAATTCCGCTTGTCAGGAAGCAGCGATAATAAGCGTTGGCAGGTCGGCGGGTACTACCTGAATATGGAGAACGACGGTGGTACAAGTGTTAGCGGCGCACCGGGATTCGGTAACATCCTTGCTTCGGGTCGTTTGGTAGCGGCCGGCGGTGTTGATACCGGACTAGCAACGGCGAATCCATTCAATGGGTTTGAAGGCGCAATCGGTGATCAACGCTACGTCCTGGATTCCAAAAACTGGTCAGTATTCGGACAAGTAGATTTCGATTTGAGTGATCGTCTAACACTGACGACCGGGCTACGTTGGTCTCAAGATGACAAAGATATTGACCTGACGATTGCATACCTGGACAACTTCAATCCTGTGCCAGTGATCATTGAAACGGACGAAAGCCGCGCAGCGGTAAATCCTGGCGTTGATGAGATCGACTACGGTGACTGGGCCGGTCGTGCCGCACTGAACTATGAAGTGTCGGATTCCACGATCATCTTCGGTTCAATCAATCGCGGCATCAAGGGTGGCAACTGGTCTACAGGCGTCGGAGCGAACGTAACGGCTGAAAACTTCCAGCATTTGGAAGAGATTCTTTGGTCATATGAGGCAGGTTTCAAAACAGAATTTGAAAATGCTCGATTTAATGGCACGGTTTACGTTTATGACTATGAAGATTATCAGGCATTTTCACTAGCAGGTGGCGGACCATTTGTGTCGAACTCTGACGCGTCGTCGTTTGGTGGTGAACTGGAGTTGTTTTGGTACCCCACCGAAAATTGGGATGTGATTCTAGGCGCCGCATATATCGATTCAGAGGTTGATCGAGTTGAAGGGGCGCTGTCAGTTGTTGGTGCAGGCGGCGCCGGTTCGGCGGCAGACATTCTTAATGCTGAATTCCCTAACGCACCGGCGTTGAGCTTCAACTATTTGTTCCGTTACAACATGGACATGGGTGCTGGAAACGTTGCGGCACAAATTGACGGTGTCTGGAACGACGACCAATTTCTTGAAGTTACGAACGGTTCAGGTACGGTCCAAAAATCGTATAACGTATCAAACGCAAGACTTAGTTTTACCGACGGGTCAGACCGTTACAGCGTCACCGCGTGGGTAAGAAACTTCACGGATGAAACCTACAAGCAATACTCGCTTGATCTTGGTGACCTTGGCGCGACAACGTATTACGCGCCACCGACTACTTTCGGCATTACTGGCCGATTTAACTGGTAGGTGGTAACAGCATTGGGCACGAGCGCTCATTTCGAGCGCTCGTGTTCAAAATTGTTAATCACTAATAAGTACTATGCGAATAGCTGCACTTTTCGTTTTATTTTTTCTCGCTGGGTGTTCGAGTCATTCCGGTGACGAGGATAAGTCTGCGAGTCGTGACAGCGAGCGACCCAATATTCTCCTAATTACCGTCGACGATATGGGGTTTTCTGATTTGGGAAGTTTTGGGGGCGAAATTCTGACACCAAATCTCGACGCACTTGCGTATGCCGGGATACGGTTTTCGAATTTTCATGCTGCCAATACCTGTTCTCCCACTCGTTCAATGTTGTTCACTGGCGTCGATTCGCATCGCGCAGGTCTGGGCAACATGCTTGAGGAATTGGCGCCGAATCAAAAAGGACAACCGGGATATGAGGGGCATATCAACGACCGGGTCGTAACCTTGCCGACTTTGATGCGTGATGGCGGGTACAGAACCTACATGACGGGTAAATGGCATCTCGGATCTGGTGAAGGTAAGGGGCCCGCGTATCGGGGGTTTGAACGCTCATTTTCTTTGAATTCTGGTGGCGCGAGCCACTACGCAGATATGCGCCCGTCTTATGCACCGTCTCCGGAGATAAAGGCGGATTACGCGGAGGACGGGGTCAAACTTAAAGCGCTGCCGGCTGACTTTGAGTATTCAACGCAATACTACGTTGATCAAATGATCAAATACCTGGCGGATCACGGTGATTCTAAAGATCCGTTTTTCGCATTTTTATCTTTCACCGCGCCACACTGGCCGCTTCAGGCACCTGACGATGCCGTCGCACGGCACAAAGGACGTTACGATGATGGTTATGACGCGTTGGCTCAGGCGCGTTTGCAACGATCAAAAGAATTGGGTCTGGTGCAAAGCAACGCGCAGCTTAGTTCGCGATCACCAAAAGAGAAGCCGTGGGATAAGCTGAACGAGCTTGAGCAACGATCCGAAATTCGCGCGATGGAAATCTACGCTGCGATGGTTGATGAGGTTGATCGTCATACAGGGCGCCTGTTCGATTTCCTGGATTCCGCCGGACTTAGTGAGAATACGATCGTGGTCTTTATGTCAGACAATGGCGCTGAAGGTCACGATCTCGACGAGACGTGGCCGATGGAGGCATTTCCGGCGATTCGAAAAACAATTGATGAGAGTTTTGATTTTAGCTACGAGTCGATGGGTCGCCCGGGGTCGTACGTCTTGTACGGCCCAAACTGGGCGAACGCCGCATCACCTGCATTTCGGTTACACAAGGCATTCCCAACAGAGGGTGGCACGCGTGTAGCAGCGTTTATCTACGATCCGAGAGTCGCCGAAAAAACCTCGACAATTGTTGATGATTTTGTACATGTCATTGATGTCACGCCGACGATTCTGAGTTACGCCGGTATTGAGCACCCTGGCGAGACTTATCGGGACCGACCGATTGAGCCGATGACGGGGCAGTCTTTCGCGGACAAACTGAACGACGAAGTGAGCGTGTCCGAAGTACCGCGTGTAGTGAGTGCGGAGTTATTCGGAAAACGAGCCGTCCGTTCCGGACCATGGAAACTCGTGCACATGCCCGAGCCCTATGGTGTTAACGACTGGCAGCTGTTCAACGTAGAAACTGATCTGGCCGAATCTTCAGATCTCGCTGCGGAGTTCCCCGAAAAAGTAAAAGAATTGCTGGCACATTGGGAAGAGTACGCGATTGAAAATAACGTCATCATTCCCGATTGGGTTAGTGGTTATTAAGCTCGGGAGTCGAAAGTCTTGTTAGCAAACATATTGGGTGACGATCAAAGCGTGAATATTGATTCGCGCAACACCATATTCGGTGTGTTTTTAATTGGCGTTATTGCACCGGAAGTTTTTATTGTGCAACCGGGCTTCGTGCAGGGTCTGGTAGAGCTGCTTGGGTTCGACGAAAAGGGTGCCGGATACACAGCATCGGCAGAGATGTTCGGTCTTGCCGCGACCACTATTCTAATGACCTTCATTGCACATCGAGTGAACTGGCGTGTGGTGGTCTTTTGGTCTCTTATCGTCATGTTTGTCGCGAATGTTCTATGCACAATGACGTCAGATCTAAATCAGTTCGCGATCCTGCGATTCATTGCCGGGTTGGGTGCAGGTAGTTTGGTTTCCCTGGCGTTCGCGGCCGTAGGCTTGACGAGTAACCCGGATCGAAATTTCGGTTTTCTGATTATGTGGGTCCTGGTCTATGGAGCGTTGGTTCTTTGGGCGATGCCTTCTGCGTACGAACTAGCCGGCATGAACGGCGTGTTGTGGTTCTTCGCATTGTTTCCTCTCGCCGCTATTCCATTTATTCGATATTTGCCCTTGAGTGGTGAAAGTGCTGTTCAAGTTGAGAAAGACGCGGTCAATCTGAGTGGCACAATGAAGACGTTGGCGCTGTTCGCGATGCTTGCCTATTTCACAGCTCAGGGTGTTGTTTGGGCGTATTTATTTTTGATTGGATTGTCGGGTGGGCTCGAAGACCAGCAAGTTGCAAACGGCCTCATGCTGTCACAGTTTGCTGG
>JABIUH010000030.1 GCA_018701055.1 Woeseia sp.
ATCTCCCGCGGAGCCAACGTTGATTGCAGACGTAGGCGATTACTCTGTGTGGAATAAGCCCTATGACCTACGCTCGCAGGGGTCTAAATGGGGTGATCACTGCACGGTCGTACGCTGGGCTGAGCAGCATCTGCTACCTGAACGCAATGGGTTTACTGTGCACCGGTTGGATCGAGCTGCGAGCGGCCTGATGTTGATCGCGCATTCAAAACGAATCGCAGCGGCATTGTCTGAGTTGTTTCGAGAGCGTGCCGTTCAGAAACGCTATCGAGCGTTGGTAATGGGTGACTTTTCAACGCATGCCAATCCTATTCGCGTGGAGACACCTTTGGATGGCAAGGATTCTGTTAGCGAACTTTCGTTGCTTGAGGTCAGCCATGATCGCAAGCAATCACTTGTGGATGTTGCTATCGAGACTGGCCGTAAACACCAGATTCGCCGTCACCTGGTCGAACTGGATCACCCCGTAGTTGGCGATCGACTATACGGTGGAGAGAATGTCCACACGGTTGACCTGCAACTTACCGCGTATTTTTTAGGATTTACGTGTCCAGTCAGTGGCGAACCGATCGAGTACCGATTGCCAGATGAGCAGCTTCAAAGCTTGCCGTGATCATCGGCCTGCCACTTTAACCGTCGCCTATATTCGGTCCATCAATTTGTAGTAGAGCATGCCGAGCGCAATAATTTGATTGCCGATCCATTGCGAACCC
Source organism: Woeseia sp. (assembly GCA_018701055.1). Lineage (GTDB taxonomy): Bacteria > Pseudomonadota > Gammaproteobacteria > Steroidobacterales > Woeseiaceae > SZUA-117. The sequence continues at coordinate 714 of JABIUH010000030.1, forward strand.
GGTATTCGGAAATGATTCATGTCGGCAAACAGGTCAAATTTCTCCATCGTCCCGGCAATGGCCTCGGCCATCACTTCGCCCATGATATGTGTGGCTGCGACACCATGGCCCGAATAGCCTTGGCAGTAGTAAACGTTACCGTTGATACGCCCAACTGCTGGAATACGATTGAGCACAATGCCAATTTTTCCTCCCCATTCGAAATCGATGCGAACGTCTTTTAGTTGCGGATAGACCTTTAGCATGCGCGGTAAAATGTAGGACTTGATGCTGGCGGGATCGCGACCGGAATAATTGCAGGCACCGCCATAAAGCAGACGTTTGTCCGCCGATAGCCGGAAATAGTCTACAACTTCATTTAGATCGCAGACGGCTACATCCAGGGGGTTAATTTCGTTGACTACGTCTTCCGAGAGTGGCTCAGTACCGATGATGTAACTTCCAGCAGGGAAAACAAGATTTGAAAGATGCTTCGGTTCAAACTGGCTGTAAGCATTGCCGGCGAGTACGACAGAATCTGCTTCGACAACGCCGTTCGCTGTTCTTACTTTTGGTCGCGCGCCGTGCTCGATATCGACAACCGGTGACTGTTCAAAAATTTTCACCCCTAATCCATGTGCAGCTCGGGCTTCGCCGATACATAGATTCAATGAATGAACATGGCCATCGCGATAGCAAATAAAACCTCCGTGAAACGAGTTGGTACCCAACCGGTCGCAGGTTTCCTGGCGATCCCAAATTTCGTACTTGTACGGAAAATTGTGTGTAACGCGTTCCTCTACGTACTCATCCAAATAGCTCAATTGCTTCGGCTTAACGGCGACCTCCAGGAAACCGCCTTTTAGATCGCATTGAATGCCATACTTTTTTACTCGATCATAGATGATGTCATTGCCACGCCATTTTAGATCCCACAGCATGTCGGCGATTCCATCGCCATGTTTCTTGCGGATTTTTTCCAGGCCGCTTATGCCATTAATGACCTGCCCACCATTTCTGCCCGAGGCACCCCAGCCGATCCGATTGGCTTCCACGAGTGCTACGGAATAGCCCCGTTCCACTAACGATAGAGCAGTGGATACGCCAGTAAATCCACCACCAACCACGCACACATCGGCACTTACGGTGCCCTCAAGGGTCGGGTAGTCGGTGACATCATTCACCGTGGCGGCGTAGTAAGAGCTCGTATGCTCTTGCTTTTGATCGGTAAATTTCATCGTGGTCCGTTTGGTGCAAAAGAGGTTTTATTTATATCAATCGATCGATATAATATAATTGTAAGCGGTGGAGTGAACGCAGGTCAAGGCCTGCGGGGACGGATTGCGGGTTATGCCAAAAATTGTGGATCACGAGGCGCAGCGAGAAATTTTCTCGCAGGCCACTATGCGACTAATGGCCCGTGACGGTCTGGAGGGAGTCACCATGCGGGCCGTTGCCAATGAAGCCGAACTTTCTTATGGATCGCTATTCCATTACTTCGACTCGAAAGACGATTTACTAAAACATGCGATTCGACAATTGACGTCGTCCCAAACGCATCGTGTTAATGAATATGTCAGTCAGTTTTCCGGATTGAAGGCGCTTGAGCATTTGCTCTGCGATGACGCCATCATCAACGAATCATCCAGGGATGCATGGATTGTGTGGATGACATTTCAATACAAAGTCGCGTTGCAGCCGTCGTTTGCAGAAATGCACTCGGAGCTGATCGATGGCTGGCTTGAGCGAATTACGCAGTTACTTAGCGAAGCACAACAAGCAGGCGAAATTAACGCAACGCTCGACATAAAAACTGAGGCGATGGCAGTTTGGACTTTCTCAGCTGGTGTTGGGCAATTGGGATTACTTCACCCAGCGTCTTTGCCAGCAAAACTACAAAAACAGCTGATCACGTCTTATTTAGACAAATTGCGGTAAGGCCCTTAAACCGGATCGGCATCAAACTTTTCAAGATCGTCAGATATTTCATGCCATGGCGCCTTCGAGCCAACGTAAATGTGATATCCCTTCGGAAGTGGTGGGTCACCCGCTATGGCACTCATGCTCAGGTAATAGATGTTGGGCTCCGTGTCGAGCTCAACCATAATGTTTGAACCGCAATGCGAACAAAACACTCTTTTGTGGCTGTCAGATGATGCGTAATTGCTGATGTCGTCCTGCCCAGCGACATAATTAAAACTCGCTCGCGAAACGCCCGCAAAAGTGGCGTACGCCGCTCCATGCAAGCGACGGCATTGCGAGCAGTGGCAGTGACTAAAATCATTAATGTCACCGTCGACCTCAAAGCTCACGCGCCTGCATTCACAATATCCATTTATCATTATTTAACTCCTAATAGTACAAACTTTATTCGAAACTCGACGATATTTTATCTCGGCGGTGCATAGGCATTACGAATAATTTTGATAGAGAAAAGGCCTAAAGATACGTAAACCAACATCCAACTCAGCACCAGTATTGATTCACCCGCCAGCCAATTCAGCGAGCCATCCGGCAAGAGTTCGCCTCGCGCAGCCTGATAGGGGCGGACGTAATAGGTAATGAGCAAATACGGCATGATCAATCCGTTTAACACTAGAATTGCGGGCGCCCAAAGTGATGTACGTGTTTTTCGTACGTCTATCTCGTCTGCTGGCGTTACATGCAACTTCCTCAGGTAAGACGATTCTTCCGTACTCACTGTCGTCCGGTATGAAATGGCGATTGTAACGATGAGACTCACCGCACCGCCGATGAGCACCGGATTTAAGTACGACGGAAACTGAATCATGCCGATGAATTCGAAGAACTTAGGCACGATGTTGAAGGCCAGGCCGGAGAGCATCCCCCAAAATGCCGCCGATTCGGTGATGCGGCTACTCCAAATACTCATCAGC
>JABIUH010000029.1 GCA_018701055.1 Woeseia sp.
AGTAGTTATACCATGGCCAAAAGATGCAGTTGCTAATTTGCATTTACCCCATCTAAAACTTATTGGCTGACCAACTTCTTCGATATCAAAGTCAACTTTTTCCAAAATGCCAATTTTATTCTGTGTTTCTGCAACGATCAGCTTCGCTGGTTTGTCGTCAACGAGGTAGGTCGCTTCGACGTAACCTTCAACTCCATTAGGCAATCGAACATTCGCGTAATTACGGTCTCGCGAAAGAATCTCCAACTCCTGGCCGCTCTCGAGCATTTGCATAGCACGATCGCTTGTATCTGGTGCCTCATGCAGGCCAAACCGTAAGTTGTCAGTGATATAGGCTGTCTCTGCCTGAACGACAAATGGGGTCAATATTAAGAACAGGAATGCCATGCGCATGGGTGCTACTCCCTGAAGAACTAGCCGGAGTTTACTACACAGTGCAAGTTACCTTGGACTAATCACTTCACGGTTTACTGATCGTATAGCCAGCGCAACAGTGATTCCTGGACTTCCTCGCCCGGACCACGATGAACGTCGGTGTGATTCAGCATTGCGACGACGATGAAGCGCCTTCCTGACCGCGACTGTAGGTAGCCACCAATCGCGCTAACATGATCCAAAGAGCCGGTTTTCATGTGCGCCTGCCCGCTCAAACCATTGTTGCGGAGCCGGCGCCGCAGCGTTCCATCCATTCCAGATAGTGACAGTGACGAAACGTACTCAGGCATATACGGGCTGTCATAGGCGTAACGAAGTAGCTCCGATAAATGTTTCGCCGTAACTCTTGAACTTCTGGATAAACCAGCACCATTCGCGAGGCGCATTTCAGTGGATGCTAGACCGCGCTCCGCAAGCCATTTGTCAACCACTTGCCGGCCCTTCGCTTCCGTTCCAGCGGGACCTATCTCTTCGGTTGCGAGCGTATATAAAAGTTGCTTTGCCATAACATTGTTACTGTGCTTGTTTACCTTGGTAATAATCTCTGACAATGGCAGGGACTCGAATACCAACGTGGGCTCCAGGTTTGGATCTAAAACAACATTGCGCCACGCTCCTGATAAAACGCCACCCGATTCTTCCCACAACGATCGAAACAAACCGTATGTAAATTCGTTGTGGGAAAGTGCAGCGCGGGTCATCGAGTAGATCTCACAACCGCTCGGAAAGCGCCCGCTAAACGTTATGCGGCTGACATCTTCATTCGGCGTAATAGTGATACCACGCTGATAACCTCTGCACGAACCGTTCGCTATTCGAAGCCGATTCACGATGTCGAGATTTTGTAAATCCGGGTCCATGCGAACCCGTATCCCAGTCCCATCATTTGCCGGCTCAAAAAAGTGACGTACGACTTTGAAGTTGGTTAGCAATGCATTCGGTGAAACGTTGTACGCTCGCAATGGTTCCCGATCAAACGCAGCAGGATCATAATCACCGACTGCGAAGTAACTGTCGTCGATAAGCACATCCCCGGAAATACTGTTGATCCCAGCAGCACGAATATCGCGCAGGAGTTGCCAAAACCGTTCGGTTACAAGATACGGATCACCGTATCCTTTCAACGCAATGTCCCCATCAAGCACGCCGTCTTGAATATCCCCTAGAAAGCTAACTTCCGTTTTCCAGCGGTATGCAGGTCCTAAAGTATCTAGTGCAACGAGCGTGGTCACCATTTTTTCTACGGATGCAGGGTTGCGGGCTATGGCATCATTCCAGGCCAAGATAACTTCGCCAGTAGCAAGGTCCTCCACGTATATACTTAATGCTTGATCAGGCACATTTCGGATTTTGAGTGCGCTCTGAATCGAGAGTGGCAGTACCTCATCAGAAACCGCAGTACTTGGAATCACCGCGACCAGCAGCGACAAAACTAGAGCAATACTGATTGTTGTTCTGCTATTCATTGCAATTAATTAATCCATGTAAGCGCCTTAACGACGCGGTTTCTTAAGTCCAAATGACTTAATTCGATCACTAAGCGTTGTCGGACGAATGCCCAACAATGCCGCTGCGCCCTCTTTACCTGACACTCGCCAATTGCATTGTTCGAGCGCCTTGCGCAGATTTTGCTTCTGCAGGCCCCTCATCTGATCTTCTGTCAGTAGATCGCCATAATTATAGGGCGCCTGTACACCAGCATTAGTCGACGACTGTAACGTCGCTGGCATAGACAAATCGAGACGTAGCGCTTCTCCCTTGGTCAGTATTACGGCACGCTCAATTACGTTTTTCAATTCACGAACATTACCTGGCCAATCGTAGACCTCAAGTGCATTCGCTTGAGCTTTGGTCAGGTGAAGTGATTTTCGACCAAAATCTGTGCAGGTTTGTTCAAGAAAATGTTGCGCGAGTTGCACTACATCGTCAGGTCTTTTTCGCAATGGCGGTACTTCAATTGGGAAAACGCTAATCCTGTAGAAAAGATCTTCTCGAAAATTGCCGTCCAATACTAACTTTTCCAAATTTCGGTTGGTTGCCGCGATGACGCGAGTGTCAACAGATCGAGTGACGTCATCACCGACACGCTCAAACTCGCTTTCCTGCAATACCCGGAGAAGCTTTCCTTGCAGTTCGAGAGGAATTTCACCTACTTCGTCAAGAAATATCGTGCCGCCGTCAGCCAATTGAAAACGTCCGACACGATCTCGATGAGCGCCAGTGAACGCGCCCTTTACGTGCCCGAAAAACTCGCTTTCAAATAATTCCTTCGGGATTGACGCGCAGTTGACCTTAACCAAAGGGGCATCTTCGCGACCGCTACGAGCGTGGATTGCATGTGCCACCAACTCTTTTCCAACGCCGGATTCACCTAGTATGAGTACGCTCGCCGGCGTCCGGGCGACGGCCTCAACTTGCGCAAGCATGTGTTTCAATGCGGAACTTCGGCCAATAATTCTTCCAAAGTTCATCGCGACGTTAACTTCTTCACGCAAGTAATCGCGTTCCCTCTCAAGTTCGTCACGCAGACTCGCGTTTTCCGCCAAGGCCTGGCGTAGTTCACGCTCAGCTTTGTTGCGTTCAGTTAGGTCCTTGGATGCCACCAACATTCGGCGTACTTTTCCCGATGCATCTCGTTCGGAAATAGCGGACATCAGAAGATCAAGAACCTTCCCGTCCTTAGTGACTAGTTGTCGCGACTCGTTACTGAATTCACCGTTGTTAATGAGACTTTGTAAATAGTCAGCCGTCACTCGCTGACGGTCTGCTTCACTGTAAAACTCGATAATGGATCGACCCACCACTTCGTCGCGTGTATAACCCATTTTCTGTAACCAGTGCTCAGTGACAGTGACCACGCATCCGTCTTCATCCAGCGTGTGCAACATTGCCGGTGTGGAACGATAGAGCTGTCGGTATTTCCAATCGGCCCGCGCTAGATCTGTCGTTTCGGTGTACATCGACACGGTGCGGACAAATGCGCCATCGGCACTGTTCTCGACCAACGAATTCGTCAGGCAATTGACAATTTCGCCGTCCTTCGCGACAAACGCGATCGGTTTATTCTCTAAGCGGCCGGTCCGACGGAGCGCCGGGAGCAACTCCTTTTCGATCCTCACGGCGCTTTCCGGCGTGACGAATTTTACGGGGCGTTCACCAACCATTTCGGCACGGTCGTACCCGAGGCGAGAGACGATCGCATCGTTTACATCAAGATAGCAGCCGTCGTCTCCGATTGAGGTCGCCATCGTTGGCGCCTTCCGAAACAGCCACTGGTAGTCATCTAGTCCAGTCATGTTGATAGTGTTATACGGAATGTCGTGAAATTTGTCACGATTTTTCGTAATTAACGAAAAACCGTTACAACTTTTATTGCAGTAATACGTTGATTTTAAAAGCTTTATGAAGTTGGCACGGTCCATGCAATAGAACTGTTTATTAGATAACGCTTTTGGCGATGGATCTTTGCCAAATCAAACCAATTTAGGACGAAGAACATGAAAATATCGAGAAAACTGATAACCGGGCTAGCAATTGTGGGCGTACTTTTCGCCAACGTAGCCAGCGCTGAAAATTCCGCGACAACGGAATCAAGCACGGTCAATGTAGCGAAAGAAAGTCTCGAACAAGCCAAACGAGCCAACGAGGCTGCGGCGGAAGCGGCGGTTGAAACTGTGTTGGCAGACACTCGCCTGGATCTTGATATCCGGCTGATTGGCCCTACTTCAGTAAAGATTGCGAGCGACCGCTAAGGATTTAGGTTTCTCAATAAATTTGGTGTGCGACGTCGCACTGGGCACTCTCCCCCGATGGCCCGCGACGTAGACACCAAGTCAGTTAGCCGAAAGGCTGACTTTTGGGCCTGAGTAGGCCCGGCGGCCACCCCCCCGTGCCGCCAGCGCTAAAAGGGGCCGGGGACCGATCCTTACTGGGTTGGTCTGCCATTCGAATTTCGATTCTGGCATCCCGGCTCCTTTCTTTTCATCCGCTTGGATAATGGCCGCGACGCTGCTCATTGCGTTTCACGCGCGTTTCCGCATTACTTGAGCTAATTTTTACGCGAATCTTTTTTAGCCAACTCCTCGCCCACGCATACTCGATACTCAGGATGCCGAGTCCGAGTGGAACAACAACGATTGCCGGTCCAGGAACAAAAACCAGAACCAAACCTGTCAATAGAACGGTCATTCCGACCACAGTGACGAGGACCCGCTTAACGATCTTATAGGTTTGTTGCGCCGGTCTCATCGATCACGCCACATCGAAAGTTCCTCAATCAAAGCTCGAAAAACTTGTTTTTTTGATGTCATATCGTAGCCTTACAGAATGAAAATCCACACCTATCGCTCAGCATTGACTATTGCACTGATTTTTCTCTGTGCTTCGGCGCTATCGGAGAACACTCCAGAGCTAAACATCGCGAGCGTCGCCGCCATTGTAGAGATTGAGACCCGCCAAGGACCGCGAGAGTTCATCCAATTACCAACACTTCAATACGATCTCGAAATTCAGCAGGAGTGTCCTGCAGATCTTAAACCCGCCAACCTGTCAGTCAGCGTTGCGGATACCCGCCGCACGATGTCGGCGAATGAGATCTCAAAAGCCAGCGCGTTGACGATGCCACTTTCAATTCCTGGAGCGCAAATCGCACCCATCGCGATCGCTGGATTTTGTTCTGCAATAGGCGATGACATTCATGGGACCAATTCTCGGGAGGACGATATTCTCGGCATTAAGGATGTATTGTCCTTGCAAGCAGCCCTTTTGTGCGCAAGTGATACCGGAAGCCGAATCTATTACGCATCAATCGCACTGGACGTGGAATTACGTTGCAAACTACCGGGCCCCGACGTGCAACCCATCGCGAAATTGTGACTACGGCGCGTCAACGACGAGATTGTCGTTCAGAAATTCGACCACCTTGAGCCAAGCTTCCTCAGCAACTCTCTCTTTGTAGTTTGACGCCCCAGGGTCAGCAAATGCGTGACCAGCATCGGGATAAACGACAATCTCGTACTCCTTCCCAAGATTCTCCAGTGCATCTTCAAAAGCGCGCACCATTTTTTCGGTAACACCACGGTCATTCTCGCCGAACAAACCGAGTATTGGCGTATTAACCGGTGCCAAGCGCGCTTCGCTGTCCGTTACCTGACCGTAATAGATGACAGTCGCGTCGAGGTCGTCCGGAAATAGCATTGCGGTATTTAGTGCCCAACCGCCACCAAAACTCCACCCCAACGAGCCTATCCTCGGCGCCTGCCCAGTTTCATTTAGAAACTGATAGGCCTGACGTATGTTTTCATTCGCTAGTTCGGAATTTTCGACAACGTCGACCATAAGATCTCTCGCGTCAGTGGTGTTCGTCGCGGTTTGGCCGCCATACAAATCGACTGCAAGAACGACAAAACCCTGCCCCGCAATTCGATCAGCCAGCGCACGAATACCATCGTCCAGCCCCCAACGTTCATGCAGCACTATGACCCCGGGTAAAGCATCAACCATATCCTCCGGAAAGGCGAAATGGCCATATACCAATTGTTCATCAACTTCGGCGTAGGGCAGCCTCTCGGCCACGACGGGCCTTGCTGGCTCAACTGATGCGCTCTCTGCAGGTTCCGAGCCGCCACCGGCGTTGGTCAGCGACTCAATATCACTGCGGTCAGCCCCATTCCCTGAGGTTGCTGCAGAATCCGTCCCTGAATCGCAGGCCGTTAACAACAACGTCGCAAATATTGCGATGGCCGCCTTTTGCCAGAATTTCGTGCCACTCATAAATTCACCCTCGGAATTTGGCGGTAGTTTATCGAAAAAATCAATATCTGACACAAGTACGATCACATTTGGCACCATTCATTGTGAAAATCTCACCAACGTCAGGATTCCCTATGGACTTACTATCAGAAGTCGTCGTCTATTTGATCGCAGCATTAATAGCCGTACCTATTAGCAAACGCTTGGGTTTTGGGTCCGTGCTGGGCTATTTGATGGCAGGCATCATTATTGGTCCGTCGCTGCTTGGACTGATAAAGGATCCAGACCATATTCTCCATTTCGCCGAACTTGGTGTGGTTTTCTTGCTATTTGTTATCGGCCTCGAATTACGCCCCCCGAGACTATGGGTGTTGCGAAAAATGGTGTTTGGGCTTGGCAGCAGCCAGGTGTAGGGATCTGCCTTAGTCATTGGAGCGATTGCGTTCATGGTTGGCTTGGACGCACAAGCGGCAATAGTGGTTGGGCTCATTCTTGCCCTCTCTTCCACGTCTTTTGTCTTACAAATTCTCGCCGAAAAGAATCAAATGGGTACGACCTACGGCCGCGCAGCGTTCGCGATTTTGCTATTTCAGGACTTGGCCGTTATTCCACTAATAGCAATTCTTCCGATGCTTGGGCCATCTGCGGAAAGTGGCGCTCCCCTGGTTGATATAGCGATTGCAATTGCAACGATTGTTGCGCTCGTCGTTAGCGGCCGTTTTCTGTTGCGTCCAGTACTGAGAATTGCGGCCGGCACCGCAATTCCCGAAATATTTACCGCAACCACACTATTCGTCGTCATTGGGGCCGCTTTGTTGATGCAATTCGCTGGCTTGTCCATGGTCCTGGGCGCGTTCATCGCAGGAATGTTACTCGCTGATTCCGAATTTCGTCACGAACTCGAAGCCGACATTGCACCATTCAAAGGACTGCTACTCGGGTTGTTCTTTATCGCTGTCGGCATGTCAGTCGATCTACGTTTATTGCTGGAACAACCAGTCACCATATGTTTGATCGTCGTCGCATTAATGTTCGTAAAGGCAATAGTGCTCTTTCCCATCGGTCGGTTTTTCGGCATTTGCGATCAGACTGGCGCGAGAAACCTCGCTGTCATCCTCGCTCAGGGCGGCGAATTCGCATTTTTACTATTTGCCATCGCCGGTCAATCGACACTGTTAGAGCAAGCGGTAATTGATCAACTGACGCTTGCGGTTGCTGTGTCGCTGTTCCTGACACCGGTCGTATCCTTAATCAATGAGTGGTTGACGAATCGTTTTTCTACCGCTGCCGCGCCGGACTATGACGACATGAATAACGAACATAATCCGGTCATCATCGCGGGTTTTGGGCGAGTCGGACAAATCGGTGCGCGACTATTAGCGATCGTTGGAAAACAATTTACAGCGTTGGAAATTGACTCATCACAAGTGGATGTAGTCAGGGCATACGGAAACGTCGTTCACTACGGCGACGCATCAAAGCTCGAGTTGCTCCGTGCAGCGGGCGCACAACATGCGAAAATTTTCTTTCTGGCAATTGATGATGTTGAGGCGTCAATGCGCACTGCAGAGACGGTCGTACGCCATTTCCCTCATCTCACTATTGTTGCGCGTGCCCGCAATCGCCGTCATGAATATCACCTGATGGACCTTGGCATCCAATACATCTATCGCGAAACTCTATTTTCCAGTCTGGAGATGGGGAAGCGACTCTTACTTGATATGGAAATCGCGGCTGTTGATGTCGAAAAAATAATCCGCACGTTTCAGGAGCGCGATGCACAGTTAATCAAAGAACAACACGCCGTTCAGCATAACGAGGAGCAAATCATTCAATCGGCGCGTGAGACTGCGCTTGAGCTCGAGTTGCTACTCAAAAATGACGCCAACTAGGCACGCGACTGAGCGCTAGTCGTCTTCGTCGTCATCCCAGGTTTTCAACTTACTTTTATCGACGGCCTGCCACTGCTGTTCACTTTTTCGCGCATAGGTAATAACTTTGGCAAGTACCCATAGAATAATAAACGCGATGATCAGCAGTACAGGCCAAAGTCCGGACGCCATTATTTAATCCTATAAAAAACAGAGGAAATGCTGAATCAAAATTGCACTAAAGATCAATTCGCAACGATCATAAAATGAAAATCAAGATTGCAGGATCATTGGGCATTTTACCAACTTGGAAAGCAATGGAGCGCCTGATGAATAATCGTGGTGGTATTCACAAAGCCAGCTAAGAGAGCAATAATTGAATTATGCCCGTCCACGCACAAAGTAACAGTCCCGCCGATCTGGAATTTGGTCCACGCAGGCCATCGTTCGACATCGATGCCGCGCTTGCCTCCGATTGGCACAGTGAACGCGCATTCGTGACCGCCTGGTTCAATGGAATGTCGATGCTATTCCCGTTAGGAGAAAAGTTCTTTATCGATAGTGTCATTCACTATCTGGATGATATTAACGACCCGCGCCTCGCCGCAGAAGTTTCGGCATTTCGCGCTCAGGAGGCGAATCATCGTGTGCAGCACCAAAAATACAACGAAACGCTTTGTGCGCTGCGGAGCTACAGCCTGGATCGATTCGAAAAGAACGCGCGCGTTCGAATTGCGTGGGCCGATCGCGAACTACCGGCACGACGCCGATTGGCGACTACCGTTGCAAATGAACATCTAACCGCAATCATGGCCAACGACATGTTGGCGCGCGAGGGAACTCTGAACGGAGCAAACCCCGAAATCGCCGCACTCTGGCGCTGGCACGGCATCGAAGAAACAGAACACAAGGCGGTCGCATTCGATGTGTTTCTGGCCGTTGGCGGTACGCTATCCGAGCGTCGTCATGCGCTCATTCTAAGTACTTTTTTCTTCCTGAAAGACACCTTGCGAAATGCGTGCATCATGCTGCAGCAAGAGGGCAAACTCTGGAGTTTCCGGGAATGGGCCAGTGGCTTTAAATTTCTGTGGATTTATCCGGGTACGCTGCGGCGGTGCTTCCCAGCCTGGTTGCAATTTCTAAAGAAAGACTTTCATCCTTGGCAGGACGACAATCGAGCACTGATAGCCCATTGGAAATCTGAACAATCGTAATTCTGGACCGGACTCTGCGTGAATAATGTGGACTAAGACGCCACCAATCATTTCGGGCGGAAGTCCGGCGTTGACTTTCGAATAACTTACGATACTCTGCAGTTATTAAGTCTATTTCGGCACTTTAGGTACGAGTCATTATGAAAACGACAAACAGCAAAGCTTCCGTTGTGGTCGGACTCGTCTGTGCGCTTGCCGCCAATATGGCGACTCCGCCCACCCGCTAGCCGATACTTTCCTTTGCTCACAGTATCCGGCTATTCACTCCGGATTCTTAGCCGTTCCTGAATGTTTTGACCACGGTTCGGTAATAAACAAAGAACATAGACATGACCTACGAAAACACAAACAAAAATAGCTCCCTTTGGCGACGCTCGCGCGACTTTCTGCGGATGGCACTGAGTGACAATGAAAATGACTTCACTACCGGCCCGATAACGAGAGCACTAGGCTTACTGGCAATTCCGATGATGCTGGAGATGAGCATGGAAGCCATTTTTGCTGTCGTTGATATCGCATTTGTATCGATGCTTGGCACGAATGCAATTGCCGCGGTCGGATTGACCGAAGCGCTCGTTACCGTCCTTTACGCAATTGCAATTGGCTTGGGAATGGGCGTCACCGCCATGATCTCGCGTCGTATTGGCGCGCAAGACAGTACAGCGGCGGCCAACGTAATGGGTCAGTCTGTTTGGGTTGGTGCCGCACTTTCATTAGTGATTGGCGTATTTGGCTATACATATGCGGCTGATCTGTTGGCAATGATGGGGGCAAGTTCTGAGGTAATCGCCGAAGGCACCGGATTTGCCGCGGTTTTATTAGGCGGCAACGCAAGCATTCTGTTTCTTTTCCTGCTAACAGCAGGGTTTCGTGGCACTGGCGACGCACCGGTTGCGCTGCGGGCTCTCGTGCTCGCGAACGGGCTGAACATTGTTCTCGATCCCTGCTTTATTTTCGGCCTGGGGCCCTTCCCGGAGCTTGGCGTTACCGGCGCCGCGGTCGCGACCACAATCGGACGTAGTGCTGGAGTCGCCTATTTGTTCTATTACTTGTTCGCTGGCAACGGGCGCTTGAAATTCAAGCTGCACAATCTGAGAATTTCGGGGCAACTCATTCGACGCATGATTTCGATATCTCTTGGCGGCATCGGGCAATTCCTGATATCGACATCGAGCTGGATCGTTGTAATGCGCATCGTCGCGTTGTACGGCAGTGCACCCATCGCAGCGTACACAATTGCACTGCGGATGATGGAGTTCGTGTTCCTACCGGCGTGGGGCCTTGGGAATGCGGCAGCAACGCTCGTCGGCCAGAACTTAGGTGCCAACAGGCCAGACCGCGCAGAAAAATCCGTATGGCGCGCTGCCCGCTACAACACGATTTTTATGACCGTGCTTGGCGCAGGATTCGTGATATTCGCGCCACAGATTGTTGGCCTTTTTGCCGATGATGCCGAGATTCTGCGTTACGGCACCAGTTGCTTACGTATTCTTGGATTTGGCTATCCGATATACGCGGTTGGCATGATAGTCATTCAGGCTATTAACGGAGCCGGCGATACGCGTATGCCGTCCTTGCTCAATTTCATTTGCTTCTGGATTGTGCAAATTCCGCTGGCATACTGGCTAGCAACAGAAATTAATTTGGGTCCGAATGGCGTTTTTGTCGCTATTGTCGTCGCAGAATCGATTCTTACCGTTCTCGCAGTACTCCTGTTTCGCCGTGGAGACTGGAAGCGGATGGAAATCTGAGCATTCGATCCCACCGAATTAAAACTCGACCGTTAGAAAAAGAATATGAGGTTTCTTTGAATGAATGACCTGACGAAATTAGCAAACATCGCAGAGATAGTCGGTGCACTTATCGTCGTCGGCGGCTTAATTTTTGCCGTCCTACAGATGCGGCAGACGCGACAGCAACGACGCGAACTTGCAGCCATTGAGTTATTTCGATTTTTTGGTAATCCAAGGTTCGCCACGGCGTACAAACAGGTACTGCGCATGCCCAATGACTTATCGGCTACCGATATCGAAAACGACGTTTCCGATCTGGACGAAGCCGCGATGCTGATCAGCACCACAATGGAAAGCATTGGTGTGATGACATTTCAGCGCATTGTACCGTTCGTTGTCGTTAAGAATCTGATGGGCAGCAGTGTGCCCGAACTGTGGCGAAAACTTGCACCATGGATCAGTATGCTGCGGCAAGAACAGGACAGCCCAGGACTATTCGAATGGTTTCAATGGTTGGCTGAACGGATCGAACAAGATTCGTCGATTAACGACGATCCTGCCTACATTGCTCACAAATCCTGGATACCGTCGAATATGACCAATGAAATCTAGGCCATGATTGACGCGCCATTGATCGAAATCCGAAATGCCACGATCTATCGAGGCGACACCCGGGTGTTCGACAATCTAAGTCTTAGCATTGGGCAGCGCGAGCCCGCGGCAATCCTGGGTCCGAACGGCTCAGGCAAGACCACATTGCTCAAACTTATTAATCGGGAACTGTACCCCGTTCATCGGCAAGATACGTGGGTGAGAATTCTCGGCAGAGAGTCCTGGAACGTTTGGGAGCTCCGCGCTCAAATCGGAATCGTATCCCACGATTTACAAATTCGTTACAACGACTCGACTACCGGTCTTGAAGTCGTCCTATCGGGGTTCCTTTCCAGTATCGGCATTCACGGCTCTTTGGCAAATCGCATCACCCGCGAGCAGGCCGGTCAGGCCCTCGCTGTGATGGCAGAGCTGGGGGTCGAGTCGTATGCGAACACGCCGTTGCGAAAAATGTCGACCGGCCAACAACGTCGCTGCCTCTTGTCTCGCGCCCTGGTTCACGATCCTCACACCTTGATTCTGGACGAACCGACGGCGGGGCTCGATCTAGCGGCCAGCTTTGATTACGTACGCAGGATTCGGAAGCTGGCGAATGCTGGCAAGAATATTGTGCTGGTGACGCATTTGCTCAATGAAATTCCGCCTGACATCGATCGGATAATTTTGCTTCGCAAAGGCAAAATTGTGGCCGATGGCGCCAAACAAGCAGTGTTGACCGAGGAAAACTTGCGTAAGACCTACGACACTGACATCAACATTGCGAATGTCGATGGTTACTACCTAGCGTACCCACCGAAGAACTAAAAATTAGCGACCATTGTCAACCACGTCACAATCTTGACCTCGACCGAAAACTATATCCAGAAAACCGTGACGGAATACAAAGCGAGGATCGTTGACGAATCATAGTCTCGAGACATGATCCGTCGATTTCTACCACACGCCATCGCTGTCGCAACTGTTACTGTGGCCTGGCCATCGGTCGCAGCGAACGAAGATGTCGCCACAGGCCTGACCAATACCGGTATCGGTCTTTTTATTGTTGCGATTGTCTGCTCGTTACTCATAACTTTGTTGTTCAGGGCATCCGCGAACCATGTTGTTCGGCGAATGACGAAAAAAATCGGCAAATACAGGATTCACAAGGTTCTGCATAGCCGCAGCACCAATGTCCTCGACGATTTCATTCTGCCCGGCGCGTACGGTGGCTTAACTCGAGTTGACCATGCCATCCTGACGTCCGGTGGTATTCTTTGCATACAAACCAAACACTACAACGGCGTTGTATTCGGCGATCCGCAGGAACCGCAGTGGACGCATGTTGACGGCGCCCATCGTCGTAAGTTTTTAAACCCGCTTATTCAGAATGAAGGCCGCGCCAAGGCGCTGCAAAAGGTCGCTGAAGAAGCTCCAGTCGCCAATCTTGTCGTCTTCACCGGCGCGGTACAATTTACGTCCGTGCTTGAGAAAAACGTCATACACGTCCGCGACCTCGATACCTATATTGCGAAATTCGTCTTTGGGCCATGCAAGGTGGATGACTGGGATGCTGTTTGGATGAACATTAAAGCGGCGGCTCTGGTAGATGAAGAAACGCGCAAGGATTTCGATGCTCAACTAAGCTTCTCCTGATCATCGAACAATCGGACGCCTCTGTCCGACGGCCAAAATCCTAAATCAGCTATAATCAAGCGCTTCGAGAAACATGACGTAGAACTATGTCCGAAACACTGATTGGCTCTCCCGGTGGCGTCCTCGCTGTCCTATGTGCCATATGCATATTTTGGTTTTACGTCGAGCACGTGACCGAGCGGACACTTTTTAACTACGTTCCACCGTTACTTTTCCTTTATGCCACGCCGATTATCCTCGACAACACCAGCGTGATCCCTGCGTCATCGGTCGTATATTTCGAGCTAAGTAATTACGCCCTACCCGCCTTTATTGTGTTGATGTCGCTCAAAGCCATTGTTCCGACGGCCGTAAAAGTGAGGGCAAAGGTGTGTTAGTCATGTTAATGCGAACTCTCGGCGTAATGATTGGTGCCGTCCTTTCCTACGTGTTGGTGCATCAATGGTTATCTCCGGATGCGTTGAAAAGATTTGGTTCGCTTGCCGGTAGTTGGATCGGTGGCACAGGCAATATGGCGGCTGCAACTGAAATACTTGCTACACCACCCGAACTAATTAGCGCCAATGGCCGCACATATGGCGCGAATCGCGGCGGGGCAGTAGTTCATTGACTCTAAATATCCGTTGGTGGCGAAATCTCGCGCTGGGGCTGCTCGCGATCGGTCTGCTAATCGTCTACGTGGTGTGGCGGCAATGGCAAATACGCGGATCACTTGAAGATATCGACTGGTCGAGCGCAATGATCGCGCTCGAACCGGGTGAGGCAGTAACGGCTACGTGGCTGGGAACCACTACCATCTTGTTCGACGATGGCGAAACACAAGTGTTAATCGACGGAACGTTTACAAGGGTCAACCCGATTAGCGTAATTCTTTCGCTGCCAGTCAAATCTGATATTGCGAACATCAATTATGCTTTATCTACGTTTCGCATCAATCGGCTCGCCGCAATCGTTCCCGTAGATTCACATTTTGATCACGCAATAGATATTGGCCACATTGCCAACCGAACCAGCGCCGTCGTACTTGGCTCTGAATCGACCGCCAATGTCGCGCGAGGCGAAGACGTGCCGGTTGATCAATATCAGATTCTCGCTGATGGTGAATCGCGCCAATTTGGCGATTTTATGATCAAGTTGATCGCATCACGCCACGCGCCCATCAGTGATGGCGATGAAGAATATTTTCCCGGCCTAATTGAGCTCCCTGTTCGCCAACCAGCGCGAGTTTCAGAATGGAAAACCGGAGTTACCTGGTCGATTATTATTGGCCACCCTCGTGGCAACACACTGGTACAAGGCAGCGGCGGTTTTATTCAGGACAAGCTTGCAGACGAATCAGTGGATGTTGTAATGCTGAGCATTGCCAAGCTTGCCGGACTTGGCAGGGAATACGTCGATACGCTTTGGCAGGAGACCGTGGTAGCGACAGACGCTGCTCGAGTCATCGCGATACATCATGACGACTACACCCAGCCCTTCGGAGAAGTTAAGTTATTGCCCGACATGTTGGACAACGTCGACAAGACTACGGTATGGCTTGAGGAAATCCGCACGTCGACCGTTCCAGAGACGACTCTAGAGTTGCCGCCATTCGGGCAGCCAATGATTCTTTATTAAACCAACTAAACGATATTTACTCGGCTGCCGCCTGACACTGGCCAATAAAGTCACGAATGCGCGCGCTTAAAATCGCATTGTTTTCCTTGTCCATCTTCGGCAAACGTTTAACGCGACTTTCGATTTTTGACGCAAGGCTTCGGTCGCCAATTTCTTGCTCATAGATAAGTGTCAACGGACCCTTTCCCCGCAAAAACTTAGCCCCTCTCGGCCCCTGATCGTGCTCAGTTAGTCGTCGCGCAACATCGGTTGCGATACCCGTGTATACGCTACCATCCCGACACCGAACCAGGTAGACACTATAAGTAGGCATGCGAGAGCCGGGGTTGGTCAGGCGTTGCCGCCTGAAAGCTTTTCTCCCAGCACGCGAAAAGCGCCAGCCTCCATTGACGTTCTATTTTCGGCGGTGTCATCGAATATCAGAGCAAGTTCAGTAATGTTTTCCAGTTCCGTCACTGGCGCGTGGAAAATCAGGGTCAACATGTTCCCGTTCATCCGGGCCTCGGATATCATTTCGCTACCGGCAAACTGTTTTTCGTTGATCTCCAGAAAAATAGCGCCATCCAACTCTTCGTTTTCTGAGCGCATCAACAGCAAGTAGTCTTCGATATCGCCTGCAGCAGTGGTCTGCGCAAAAAAAAGCATGGTGGCATTGTCACGAACATCAAATGCGACCGTATCGTACTGGCGACTGGCTGGCATGATCATTCCCTCTACAAGATAAGGCTCAAGTCTACTATAGAGTGCCATCAGTAATTTGTCATCGAACTCAGACGACCTACACGCCATTAGGTTGGAGGTTCGTTTTCCGCTGCAGCGACCAAAGAATTAATCTTCCGGTCTTTGTCTTCCCAAATTTTGGTCATCCATTGGTGAAAATCACGGCGGAATTCGCGATTGTTTTGATAATCGCCTTGATGTAGCCAGTCATCGACCGGCCGCCGAACAATATCAACGATGACGTGATCAAAGTCGCCACAAATCATGGCCCAAAACTGTTGGCGCCCACGCGGATAGACAATTGTGACATCGAGAATCGCGTCGAACATCTCGCCCATTGAGGATAAAGCGAGAGCGATACCGCCGGCGCGCGGCGGTAGCAAATTATCGAACGTCGATGCTCTCCGCGCTTTCTTTTCCTCGCTGAATCGCGTGCCTTCAACAAAATTTATAACCGAGGTTGGTGTATCTCGGAATTTCTCGCAGGCAATTCGAGTCGCCTCCAAATCTTTACCTTTATTCTCCGGATAGGCTGCCAGATACGATTTTGAATAGCGTTTCATGAAAGGCATATCCATCGCCCACCAAGCCAATCCTAAAAAGGGAAACCAGATCAACTGTTGCTTGATGAAGAACTTAAGAAACGGAATGCGCCGATTCAATACGGTTTGCAAGACGACGATATCAACCCATGTTTGATGATTTGGAATCAGGAGATACCAATCATCTTTGCTTAGGCTCTCCAAGCCACGGACATCCCACGTTGTCTTGCACCCTATTGAAAAAATGATCGAGTTACAGGCAACCCATTGTTCCCCGACGAACATAATCCAATTCGTCATAATTTTTCGAAACGTCAGAATCGGGATCAAGAACTTGAGCAAGGCCAACATCATGATCGGCACGAAACAAATGATCGTGTTGACCGTGCTTGCAGAGAAAATTGCGATTCCGTGCAGGTTTCTTAGGATTTTTTTGAACAACGAGATGATCCGCCAGGCGACTGGGAGATTCTAGCCTGATTTTACCGCATAGTCGGATGGTATTTTGCGAATGGTTGCCGCGAACTTAGTACAGGAGTAACTTGTCGAAAAGAATTCGGCCGGCATTGGCCTGCCTGTCAACCCCATAGCTGCGAGGACTCCCGTACCATGATCAAATTGAACGTCAACGGAAAGATTCATGATGTGGAAGTTGATCCATCGACACCGCTCCTATGGGTCATTCGCGAACAATTAGGCCTTACTGGCACGAAATTCGGCTGCGGCATTTCCCAGTGTGGTGCTTGCACCGTGCATCTAAATGGCACGCCTATTCGATCCTGTGTCACGCCGGTACAGGCGGCGGTGGATCAATTGATCACAACAATCGAAGGCGTGAAAACATACGACGATGAGCTGCACCCGGTTCAACAAGCGTGGATTGACGAACAGGTACCGCAATGCGGCTACTGTCAGTCTGGGCAAATCATGTCAGCCATCGCCTTATTGGACTCTAACCCGTCACCAACGGATGTCGATATAGACAATGCGATGAGTGGCAACATTTGTCGTTGTGGCACCTACCCGCGGATTCGTCGCGGCATCAAACGGGCTGCACTCGCGATCGAAGCGTCTGGCGAAAATGAGGAGAGCATCAATGGGTAAGTGGACCAGACGAGCGTTCATTTCAGCTGGCGTACTAACGAGTGGCGTTGTAATTTTCGGTGTCGCAGTACGCCCGGGAAATCGTGCTGACAAAGTGCGTGATTTGATCGCCAAGGACGACGAGTCGGTTTTCAACGTTTGGGTAAAAATCGCGCCCGACAATACGGTGACGGCCATTCTTCCACACGCAGAAATGGGTCAGGGCGTACACACCACGCTCGCCATGATGCTGGCCGAAGAATTAGATGCCGACTGGGATCGACTGGAAGTTGCCGAGGCACCAGCAGACAAGGAATATGCGAATTATGCGCTCGGCAAGGGATTCGTGCTTGGTGACGCGGACGTCCCGGCATTTTTGATTGACACGATTGACGGAGTGTTTTTGACGATCATGCAGGCGATGGACATGCAAATTACCGGTGGTAGCTCGTCTGTACCGATGACCGGGCAGCAGGGGATGCGCGTAGCGGGCGCCGC
This sequence comes from Woeseia sp., assembly GCA_018701055.1. GTDB lineage: Bacteria > Pseudomonadota > Gammaproteobacteria > Steroidobacterales > Woeseiaceae > SZUA-117. The sequence continues at coordinate 17,709 of JABIUH010000029.1, forward strand.
AACCCGCGCGGTTCTTCTTGAGGCCGCCGCGAAGTCCTGGAACGTACCAGTTGCTGAATTGAGTGCCAGCAAGAGTCAGGTCAGACACGAAAAGAGCGCTCGAACTGCACCCTATTCCGAATTTGCACAACAAGCAGCGGCGCTATCATTGCCGCCAAAACCGCGCTTGAAAACGCCAGACGAATTTACGTTGCTTGGCACGGACGTACAACGCATCGACATACCGGCGAAGGTTAATGGCAGCGCGATGTTTGGTCTTGATGCGACGCCGCCAGGAATGAAATATGCGACCGTAAAAGCATCTCCGGTATTCGGGACTAACGTCCAGTCGGTTAACGAAGCATCGATTCAGGCGATGCCGGGCATACGCAAAGTGATCAATTTGGGCGATGCGGTCGCGGTCGTTGCAGATGGCTACTGGCAGGCGAAGCAAGCGCTCGATCGACTCGAGGTCAAATTTGAAGAAAACGGCAACGAAACCGTAGAGCAAAGCGAGATTTATCATCAGTTCGCCACCGACATGGATGCAGCGACAGCCAACAATGATGAGATTGCGGATCTGGAAATCGGCGATGCACGCAACGCACTAGCAGGTGCGGACACGGTGATCGAAGCCGAATACCGGGTCCCCTATCTCGCCCACGCAGCGATGGAACCGATGAATTGTACGGCTTGGGTGCATGACGATATTTGCGAAATATGGACCGGTACACAAAACCCGCTTGGCTTTGCGGCAGAAGTAGCCAACGCGCTCGAAATGGATCTCGAAAACGTACACCTGAACAACGCCTACCTCGGCGGCGGTTTCGGTCGACGGGCGTTTCCTGACTACACTATTCAGGCCGCAAAGATAGCGGCCGAAGTTGCCTACCCGGTCAAACTCATATGGTCACGCGAGGAAGACATGCGCCATGACCACTATCGACAAGCCAGCGTTAGTCGGTTTACAGCAGGCCTCGATGGCGACGGTAAAACAACCGCGTGGATCAATCAGTACGTCGACAAATACGATCCTGTTGAGGCGCCTTATCCTCCATATGATATCGACAATCAATACATTCACTATGCGGAGTCAGGCACACACGTACCTTGGGGATTCTGGCGAAGTGTCGATCACTCCCTACACGCGTTTTTCACAGAATCGTTTATTGACGAAGTCGCAATTGCCGCAGGTGAAGACCCGTACCAATATCGCCACAACATGCTTGCCGGTCAGCCACGGATTCAAAAGGTTCTAGATCTTGCAGCTGAAAAATCTAACTGGGATCAACCGCTGCCTGAAAACTGGGGCCGGGGCATCGCCGTTCACAAGTCTTTTGGCACGATAGTGGCGCAGGTCGTCGAGGTGGAAGTCGTCGCTGGAAAAGTGTTCCCAAGGCGCGTCACCTGTGCAGTGGACGCTGGTTTCGCGATGCACCCTGACGGCATGAAAGCGCAGATGGAAAGCGGCATTATCTATGGTTTAACCGCCGCCTTATACAGCGATATCTCAATTCGGCATGGTGCGGTGGCACAAAGTAATTTTCACGACTACGAAATGTTGCGCATGAACGAGTCGCCGGAAATTGAGACGTACATCATCAATAGCGGCGAGAAAATTGGCGGGGCCGGTGAACCGGGCACGCCAGCGATTGCGCCAGCATTGGTCAATGCCATTTACAATGCAACCAGAAAGCGCATCCGCGAACTTCCGGTAAAAATGCACGACCTCACGCTGGACGATTTAGAGTCTAAAGACGTCGCATAAAAAAAGCCCCGTCGATGCCATCGACGGGGCTTTTCAGTAATCAGACGCAACTAGTCGCTACGACTGGTCACCTCAAGCAAGTGATAACCGAATTGCGTTTTTACAGGTCCCTCTACTGAACCTATATCGGCACTGAAAACGACTTCGTCAAATTCACGCACCATCATGCCCGGACCAAACTCCCCAAGATCACCACCCTTTTGCCCGGACGGACACGAGGAATGTTCCTTCGCTAAATCTGCGAATTCAGACCCACCCGATATTTCATCCTTGAGCGACTGACACTGCTCCTCTGTATCAACCAATATATGTCGTGCGGTAGCCTTAGCCATGGGTTTGCTCCTCTTAGCGGTCATTTTCAATGGCGCGGATTATGGACTAATCTGGCAAGAATTGTTTCCAAATTATCGCGGTTGGACGGTGTTTCGGTGGTGAAAAGTACCGTCCATGACGAGACTTGCCTTTGGTTCGAACGTTAAAAGACCGGTAAGCGGACGAAATGGAATGGATCGACCTGGTGTCTCTGGGCATGTTTACACTGGTCATTGTCAGCCTGGTAAACATTCTTGAGATGAAGTTATCGAAGGCTGTGCACAAACACAGGCCGGACAGTGTGTATGCAACCAGGATTGCTCCTGCAGGAATTGTCTTCTACGCGTGCATGACGACCTTTTTTATCGTCTGTGCAATGGCGCGCGCACAAACCAGATAGCCCTTTAGGTCAATTTCTCAATCGACCGGGTGGTTTGCTGGCAACAATCGTAACCACTATTTTTGTCGTCGCTGTCGCTCGAACAATCCTTGAAAAGCTGGGATTTCCCATCACGCGCAAATAGGGTATTGACGGCTAGAAGGCATCTTGGGCACTTCTGCGACGATGAAAGAAAAACCATATCGCACCGAGATAGCGAGTACGCTCATTGTCACAACGATAAGCGGAATAAAGTCCGCAAATGATCCTGATCTTCCCAACACGAAACCGTGCCACGAAAAACTCGACCCAGGTTTGGCGCCAAGTTCGCCAAGTTGTTTTCCCAAGCCAACGAGATCCCGATACTCGGAATACAATTCATTGATATAACCCATTGCATACAACGAAAACAGTGCGAGTACTCATACTGTGGATACTCTATCTAACTTGTGAGCCACGAAATACGAGACGACCAACACTGCCGAAATAATGGTCAGAAAATTCGCTGAAGTAGATGTCGCAACACTCACAATTTGATAAAACAGAGTAGCTGTTTCGAATTCTGTCAATTCTGAGTTCTCCTGCTCAACAAGTACCGCGCATTCTGCCAGAATTACCGACCCATGGAGACTGTGAATCTGACGCCCAAACTGTTTCGACGCGAACGAAACTCAGCATAGGAATATATGACGATGTCCAAAATTGAAGACAGACTGCTAGCAATCGGCGAAACTTTGCCTGAACCTAAGAAAGCGGTCGCGAATTATTTGGGCAGCAAACGCTCCGGAAACATCCCGTACGGGTCGGGTCGAAAAAGCTAAATTTGTGGAAAGTTGGGCACAGATATGACTGCAGCGGAAGGGCCATCGGCGGCCAAAGAGGCATTACTGGATATTCTCGCGATCGTTAAGGAAGATCTTGGCGATCTAGATACGATCATCGGCGTCGGCAAATTGAACGGCTTCGTGCGCTCCGCGCCGACCTTCACAAAACAGCCGCAGGTCATTGATGGTGCATCCGACCTGCTTATTGACATATTTGGCGAAGACGGTCAGCACGCGCGAACCGCGACTGGGGCGGCGCAGCTTCCTCTCGGAGCGGCCGTCCAATTGGAGGTCATTTTTCGACTCAAAAACAACTAGCCGATTGCCTATTTTGCAGACATCTGTACGCTCAGTCGGCGGCGCCCGCGACGCCAATTCCACTGCGCGTCACGGTGGTTGATGTGACAAACTCTCAGGTAATCCACAGGATTTTCGCCCCCCCCCCCGCTAGTGCAAAATATCTGGATCAATCAAGTCAGAATTTCTACCGACAGGCAATGAGTGATCGCGTGACAAAACAAAAAAAATTGCAATCGTCGGTAACTCGGGCTCTGGGAAGTCAACGCTCGCGAAAATGCTTGCGACCGAAGATGGTATCGAAACGCTTGATCTCGACACAATCGCATGGGAACCCAATCAGATTGCAGTCCCACGGGAAATGGATGCCCAACTGACTGATGTGCGCAACTTTTGTGCCGCTGGCAATGAGTGGGTGATCGAAGGGTGTTACGCAAGCCTAACCGCAGCCGCCCTTTCGTTTGAACCTTACTTGATTGTTCTTGACCCGGGATTCGAGCAATGCGTTGCCAACTGCAAGTCACGACCGTGGGAGGCACACAAATACGCATCAAAAGAAGAACAGGACTCGAAGCTCGAATTTTTGCTGCAATGGGTTAAGGCTTACTACACACGTGATGACGACATGTCACTGGCCGCACATCGGAAGGTTTTTGAACCGTATACTGGCTCCAAAATTTGGCTCCGCTCGCTTCCTGATAGTGAATTCACATTGAGTGCAGATTGAATAATGACGAGGAACGAAGTAATGCAAAGTTTCAGTAAAGGGCGACTGTTTTCAATCGTTCTTTTGACGCTAGTATTAGTTGCAACAGGCGGGTGCGACAATGAATCAACAGAGCCCTCGGCAACTCAGAGAGCGATCAATGATCTGCAAGCAAAGTACGATGAATTGGTCGAGGACGAGTTGGAAAGCCCTGTTAAGTGGGCGATCGATGACCTGGAGAATATTGGCGATTGGGAACACAAAGTCATCGACCTAACCGATGGTGGTGCGGCGGCTATGGAAACGACGCTAAACGAACTCGGCAATGATCGATGGGAAGTGTTCTGGATCGAAAACAACAACGAATACCGAATCATGCTTAAACGACCTTCCAGAAGCTATCTCAGCCGAATTCCGCTGTCTCAGATAGGTCGTTTCGTTATTGGCGGCAAGGATGGGCAGGAGTAAGCTAATACCGATTGCAGTGCGTTATGTTTAAACGCTTTCCTTGTTCGTCCGACTTCGGTCCTGATCATCGACAGCCGACAAGCTATACTGTGTCGGTCGAAGAAATGATCAACCAAAGGGACAACATCGCAATATGATTGCCCACAAACGAAATCTTGTGTTTCGAACAGAGCGACAGGAAAAGCAAAATCGTTGGCTCACGATATTGTCTGGCGCCATAATTGTTGTTGTCGTCATCGTGGCGATTACTGCCGGCCCCAGTCTCGTACGCGCCACTAGTGACGCTTCAGCCTATTCGACAACAGATGTTGGCACGCGATCCGCCGCGCAATTTGAGAATTGATACCCCGTGACGACCGCGGCAGGTTATTCAGATGCTCCACTCGCCAAGAAATTAGGCTTCAAAGAAGGCTACCGCGTCCGCATCAGCCATGCGCCGAAAAACTATCTCAAACTAGTGTCACATCATCCGACACCGATTCTGATTTCGAAAGCAATCAGAACGGATATCGATATATAGCATTTCTTTACCGATTCAGCGCTACAACTACGACAAGAACTGCCGAAAATGCAAGGCGCAATCAATCAAGACGGTATGATCTGGGTGTCCTGGCTGAAGAAAGCCTCGAAAGTCGCTACTGACGTTACGGAAGATGTAGTCCGGCGCGAAGCGCTATCAATGAAATTGGTCGACGTTAAAGTTTGTGCGGTCGATGATGTTTGGTCTGGCTTAAAATTGGTAATACGAAAGAATCTACGGTCATAAAGCTTGCTAAGACCTTTAGAGTTTAGCCAGACAGAAACGATACGATCGAAACTCTCCTATCAATGCGGGGTAATGAAATGAAACGACATGTCATTACAATTCTGTTCCTTGTTGTTGCGATCGCCTGTTACGCAATCGGCGCTGCCGGGCCCGGCACAGCTTTTCTCATTGTCGGCGGAATCGCAGAATTGACTTTCTGGTTGCGAATTTTCAAACGCGATCAATCGTAATCGTTGTTGCGATACTCCTCGCCAATAAAATGGACAACAGACAGTTAGGGTGGGTCGAGCGAATTCGACTGAACCCCGGCAGATTTTTTCAGGGTAACGTTCTATAGTGGGACGGCACAAAGTGGTTGGCATCACTCGGTAGGAAATATTCACTATGAGCAATTCTGCAGGGCGCCACATCCCGTGGATCTTATGGCCGGTTTATGCGGTATGGAAACTTCTCACCTTCATACTGAAAGTTACTGGCCGAATTATTTGTGCATTGATGGGACTTGCACTCATGGCGGCCGGTGTCGCAATTTCGCTAAGCATAATTGGCGCCATCGTCGGCATACCACTGATCGCATTCGGCTTTCTTATTACCATTCGAGCGCTTTTCTAGGGAAGCATTTTATCGGGGTTTGATTTATGTCGGTTTCGAGATTAAAGGACATCACAAAAATCGGCGTCGAACAAATGGGCGACCTCGCCGACAGCTTGAATGACCCTGCGGTACTTCGGCTGGAGAATCTCGATACGAATGTGCTCCCACCCGCGGCCGCTGTCTCATATACCAAGTTGGCTATTGATGACGATGACGCGAACAGTTATTTACCGTTTCTGGGCCTCGATTCAATGCGGCAGGCCGCCAGCAATCTCGTGGCCCGCCAGTCAGGACAGCAATACGATTGGAAGACAGAATGCATTGTGAGCGCCGGTGGCCTTTCAGGAATACTCAATGCACTCCTCGCCGTTCTGGAACCTGGCGATGAAGTACTGCTGACGGACCCGACATACGTTGGGCTTATCAACAGGGTACGCCTCGCGGGCGGCGTGCCACGCTTTGTCCCATTGACCCCAACACCTAACGGCTGGCGACTTGACCGCGCTGCCTTATTGAATATCGATCCCACGCGGATCGCGGCGATGCTGCTGATGAGTCCGTCCATGCCAACCGGAGCTGTCTTCGATCACGAAGACTGGCAGGCACTCACCCATTTCTGCCTTGCGGCGGACTGTTGGCTGATTGACGATTCAGCGATGGAGCGCCTGTTGTTCGACAGCCGAAAGGTCATTCACCCTGCTTCGTTCCCAGGTATGCGAGAAAAGGTCATCACCGTTGGTAGCGCTTCGAAAGAATATCGAATGATTGGCTGGCGCGTTGGTTGGGTCGTCGGCCCAGCCAACATTCTTGCCGATGTCGCGAGTGTCAGTTTGGCGAACGTCGTTTGTCAGACAGGCATCGCCATGGGTGCAGTTGCAACTGCCATCAACGACCAAGACGATGGAATCGAAGCTTTCGTCGTAGAATTGCAGAAGCGACGCGATTTGATCATCAACGAGCTGTCTGATTTTCGCGTGATCCCGCCTCACGGAGGGTGGTCGATGCTCGTGGATGTCTCGTCGCTAGGAATTGACGGGCCGACGGCCTCAAAATTACTGCTCAAGAAAGGAGGCATCGCTGCCACGGCAATGGTTAATTGGGGTGGCGACCACTGCGCAAATTATGTACGACTGGTTTTTGCCAACGAATCATTGGATAGACTGGCCAATATTGGCGAGCGTTTTCGCCGAGCATTAACCTGAGGATTATTGGATGACGGATCGCTACACGGTCAGCAAGGCACTTGAGCTTGCGCGCGACTCTGCCGATGAGCGCTATGGCGTGTTGCTGGCTCGCGGCACGCTCGAACTCGGGTACTACAAACCCGACGGAACAGATCCTCAACAACCACACACGCAGGATGAAATTTACGTCATTCAGTCCGGATCCGGGGTTTTTGTAAATGGCGAATCTCGGCAACCGTTCGAGGCCGGTGAAGCATTGTTTGTCGCTGCAGGCGTTGAACATCGATTTGAAGATTTCACTGACGACTTCGCAGCATGGGTTGTCTTCTACGGTCCTGACGGCGGTGAGGACAGCCTTGTGTAAGCTCACTGCACGCTGGGCATCAGTCGTCGTCTTAGCAGGAATGCTGTTGAGTTCGAAAGCAATGGCGAACGATGTCGATGATTTGCACTGGATGTCTGGCTGTTGGGCGCTCGACCGTCAGGAACATGGATCCGGAGAAAACTGGATGCAACTGGCTGGTGGCTTGATGCTCGGTGTAAGCCGAGTCGTCTCAAACGGGGAAACTGTCGCTTTCGAATATTTGCGAATCGTTACCGACGACGGAAGTATCGCCTTGATCGCATCACCATCAGGACAGTCCACGACGCGCTTCGAACTAGTGTCCATGCGTGAGCACGAAGTTGTTTTCGAAAATACAAATCACGATTTTCCACAACGCATCCGCTATCGTCTCGAAGGCAACGGCCGACTAATTGCCGACATATTCGGCAACATCAACGGCGTCGCACGTACCACCAGCCTCCCAATGACGAGAACAGAATGCGTCAATAGCATCGGGGAGAATTAAGATTTTCAAGGATGGCAAAACAGCCTTTCTCGTTGCCGCTATCGTCGTGCCGATCGTAGCAATATTTGCGTTGGTCGATGCCTACCCACAACCGGCGGAATATCACCTGTTCGCCGACACTCGAAAAATTTTTAGTATTCCAAATTTTTGGAATGTCGTCAGCAATGCACTGTTTTTAGTTTTCGGGTTTGCCGGTTTGATATTGCTAGGGGCGAATGCCCACCTTGCCATTCTAAGCCGCCTGAAGCCTGCTTGTTATGTTCTGTTTTTTGGCATTCTATTGACCGCGTTCGGATCCGCCTGGTTCCACCTTGCGCCTAACAACGACACTTTGTTCTGGGATCGCCTGCCCATGACAATCGCATTTATGCCCTTGTTCACGTTGATTTTCGGCGAGCATGTGTCGGCGAGATGGGCGCGACGCCTCTTATGGCCATTAATTCTCGTCGGTACTGCTTCGGTCATTTATTGGGACTACACGGAATCAATTGGCTCCGGTGATCTGCGTTTGTATGGACTGGTGCAATTCTTACCGTTGCTACTAATTCCCTTCATGCTACTCACTTATCCATCGGCCTTTAGCACGACACGCTTCTATTGGCTCGCCATTGCGCTATATGGATTGGCCAAAGTCTTCGAACAATTGGACGGGCATATTTATGCGCTCGGCGGAATAATCAGCGGTCATTCACTCAAACATGTAGCCGCATCATTGGTGCCGCTGGTCCTGATCAAGGGCTTCCGAACTCGACGACTGGTTAACCGTTGATCAAGAAGATAACCAGACCACTTCCTGAACGTCTGTAATTCCTGCCGTCCGAAACTTAGGTGGACAATTCTGAAGGTCATCATATTGACCAACTCGACGAAGATCACTCCAGTACTCAGTAAGCTCGTCAGCGTGCACAGCAAAGGGTGGCCCGGCGACAATTGATTGATCGTACTCAAGCGTGACTACCATCTTCACCGCGTTTGCTAGAAGTAGAGTCTTAGTCTGCTCAACGTAGTCGCGCCGCATCGTGTGCGGCAGTGCGACCAACGCCCCTCGATCGTACAACGCATCGAAAGGAGGGTCTGAAAAGTCCCAATAGTCACCGCACGAAATACTTAAGGGCAGTTTTTTGGTGATGAAACGGTGCAAGTTGTCCTCAACGACAACTTCAAATTCGAGATCGTTTTCGGCAAAAAACTGTCGCACCGCAACTTCGGCAAGCTCTACGCCAACCACCTCGTACCCTTGGTGGATCAGCCACAACAGATCTAGCGTCTTGCCACAAAATGGCACCAGGACCCGCTGTCGATCAGCGCCTGACAATTGGGCGGCCGGCCAATGGGTGCGTAACCCGGCATTACCGTCGGTCTCATGCCATCCAGTTCGTCCGGTCGCCCATCTACCCAACCAATCTTCGCTCATTCCAATGGCCTCCGCCAAAGCGCAGTGAGGCGCCATATTAGCATCACGCAACATTGCCAAGCATTGCACTTAGTGACCTGCCGGTTTACCGATAGGGTTTGTAGAGGGTAATATCAGCGCCCCAATTTGACCGCCGACTGTGGCGGTCGCCTATTGTTTGAGATCAAGAAAATGGCAGACGCAGCAATTATTGACGGCAAGGCAAGAGCAGCCGAATTATCCGCATCTATCAGTGTCACTACCGCCGCACTGGTAGACGAAAAGAGCATTAAGCCCGGACTAACGGTCGTTATTGTCGGTGAAGATCCGGCAAGCCAGGTTTATGTCAGAAATAAGAAGCGCACCGCTGAGGCCTGTGGCTTTAATTCTATGCAACATACGCTGCCGGCAGAATCTTCTCAGGACGAAATTCTCGCACTAATCCATTTGCTGAACGACGATGCCTCCGTGCACGGAATTCTAGTGCAACTACCGCTGCCCGATCACCTCGACGAACGGGTCATCACGCAAGCGATATCACCCGCGAAAGACGTAGATGGTTTTCATTTCCAGAACATCGGTATGTTGACCGCGGGTCATGTTGATGAGGCGTTCGTTCCCTGCACACCAGCCGGATGCATGCTGATGATCGAGGATCAATTAGGCAAGGATCTTTCCGGGCTCAACGCTGTCATTATCGGCCGTTCAAACATCGTTGGAAAACCAATGGCGAGCCTTTTATTGCAAGCGAATGCCACTGTGACTATTTGCCATAGCCGTACCAAAGATTTGCCCGCGGTCGCGCGTAGCGCTGATATTTTAGTTGCGGCCGTTGGCCGCCCGAAAATGGTCAAGGGTGACTGGATTAAGCCGGGGGCCGTAGTAATCGACGTTGGCATCAACCGAATTCAAGTAGAGGTTGATGGCGAAACCAAGAATCGATTGGTCGGCGATGTGGACTTTGACGAAGCGAAAGAAGTTGCTGCCGCTATAACGCCTGTTCCGGGCGGTGTGGGTCCGATGACAATTGCCCTACTTATGCTCAATACACTGCGATCAGCGGAGCGTACCGGCGGCTAGTCAAAATTTCTGGTTAAAAGCTACGCTTCGATTCTATGAGAAACTGCACATCATCGATTGACGCATCCCCGTCAAGCGGAAATGCGATATCCACATGAATCACGTCGCGTCCGCTCGATCGAGTGGGCACAAGGCGCAAGCCGAAGCCGACATCCTTCAGCCACCCGGCCGTCGGCCGGCCAAGCGAATTATTACCCCAGGTTCGACCGATATCAGCGAAGACTGCGCCGCCAATGCGAGCGAGCTTCAGCGGATACCAATCGGTGAAGTAACGTTGTTCTGCAGATAACAGCAACTTTGACTCCCCGGATTGATAGCGCAGCGGAAAACCGCGCAGTCCGGTATCCCCACCCAGTTGTAGTACGTTGTCGAGGTCAAGATTTTGTCCGCGACTCGCTTCGAGCGTCATGAAAAATAAGCGTCGGTCCGATATCTGATCGTAGTATCGCGCTTGCAGGGAAAAAACCGTGTTGGCAGCATTTCCCTCGTCAATCCGGCCAAGCAAGGACGACGACAGCAACAACGCTCGATCCTGTATAGACCCAAAGCCACGACTTGCTTCAAAGCGATAGATAATTGATTCCCGATCAGCACCGATTCCCTCCGTTGCAATACCAACACTTGCCCACAATCGTGTCCCAAAGAAAAAATCTTCCGTCCTGTCGATTTGATCACGGTTAGCAGACGATTCGAATTTATCCTGCAGAAGCTCAAAGCCGATGAACGGATACACAAACTTTCGCTCCCCAGGAATGAGTGATGGCAAAGTGCCGTTAGGTACAGCTGAAAAACGGCGCTCGTCAAATACGACTCCAGCGGACCAACGACGCACCCATCCCTCTGACAAGCCCGCCGACCAACCGAAGAAGGCCGTGTGAAAGGCTGTTTCGACTGAGTACTCAGCAGCCTCATTTCCCAAATCATAGAAAGCATTTTCTCGCGAGTCATCAAATAGTGATCCGCCCGCTGACCAGCGGCTATCCAAGGCATAAAACGGTCGTGTCAGGCGGAGATCCAGCGTATCGCCATCTGAGCTATCTGAAACCTCTGCGAACAGTGCGGTCCAGCTATCGCCAATATTTCGATCGCTATATTGAAAGCTGGTTGAATGCCGATCGACATCTTCTCTATAGCTCAAACGCACCGAGACACCCTGCCCCAACAAGTTCCGCTCAGACACAGTCACGCGACTGCGATTCTCACCACCGCTGCGCGACACTGAAAGGCCGGGCATCAGCGTCCAGAGATCTTTCGTCCGAACGCGGATATCCACAACGCCGTCAGCAAATTGAACAGCTTCAATTTTTGCGTCATACAGATACGCATTTTTTCGCAAAAGCCGCTCTGATTCGTTCAG
>JABIUH010000279.1 GCA_018701055.1 Woeseia sp.
CGGATATTTTTTCCCCGGATCAAAATTGGGGGGCTTAACGATCCAACCATGCACGCGATTGCCATCGGACGCCTCATACCAAATTTCCTCATGATTCCCGAGTGTCTTACCCGCCAATAAATCGTCGTTAACGGCGGTCAATTGCCTTGGTGTTCCGCGACCATTCAGCGCGAATGAATGAACATCGCCGGGTGCGTAATACGATGCAATTACGCCAACACCAGTAGACGAGTTAGCGGTCAGTGAGTTCAATGCGACGGTCTGTTTGCCACTGGTGACTTCGCGAACGTCACCATTTATCGCCATATAGAAAACATTTATGTAGCCATCGATTGGAGCACTGAAATAGAGGCCACGATTATTCGAAGCCCAGTGCAAGGTGCTTGGAGGACGATCGAAATCGTCCGACAACTGTCGCGCACTGCTGCCATCGTTATTCATGAGGTGAATGCGCGGCATCTCATAGGACACATCCGATACCGGATGCCCCATGTAGGCAATCTGCTCGCCGTCACTTGAAAAGACTGGCGACGTCCAATTTCCCATCTCTTGAGTCAATTGACTAATATCGGCGTTATCAACATCGATAGAATAGACATGCGAGCGTCGGTAGATGTCATCACCGTCAGAATCCATCCAGCCGTCGAACACCAGAGTTTGACTGTCCGGCGCCCAATCTAGGGATGCACCACTAAATAGGCCGTCGAACTGAGCGCCGACGTTCCAATCGCCGCTCGTCAATTGCCGTGCAGTGCCTGAACTCGCTGGAACCACAAACAAATGTGAAAACCCGGGATCTGTAAATCCGACCCTATCCTGACGATAGTGAATACGATCGAGAATACGCGGCGCCTTGCTCCAATCGGCGCCTTCAGGAGCATCCGGTAAGTCAATCGACCAGACGTTTTCGGCGGGTACAATGGCAACGAATGCAATCTGCTGCCCGTCAGGAGACCATTTTGGTGATGACGGTGTTATCTCAACGCGCGTCACTTGTGATTCTGCCCCACCATCGTCCATCCAACGAACGAACAGCTGCGGCTTATCATTGTCGCCTTTGGAGATGAACAAAATGCGATCACCGTTTGGCGACCAACGGGCGTTGGAGCCAGAAGTCAGATAACGGTGACCAGAACCGTCTGCCTCCATCATCCATAACGCTGATGAAATTCTGTCAGACTTTTGATCAGCCCAGCGGCGGGTATAAACGATGCGATCGCCATCCGGCGAAACCTGGGCATCGGCAACCTGCTCAACTTCTAAGTAATCGGCAACCTGCAAATGGCGATTATCGCCGAAAGCGGAATTGGCTACGATCAGGATAAGCGCTAGCGGCAAAGCCAGACGAATTCGACGCATGCAAATAGTCATATCGTTCTCTCTTGTTATTTTTCATGAGCGCAGTGGAACGATGTCGATGATAGCGTATGCGTTGGCACAATTTTGCATAGCGATTTAAAACGAAGTAAATGCGAATCACGTAGTATTGATTGAACGGCCTGGCTAATTCTAGAAATGAGAATAAGAAAGATGCCTAACTTAATCATAAATAAAGAAGACTTGGAATTTTCGAAGTTTGGTGATGGCGAACAATTTGGCGCCGAACGCGCCGAAGTTGGCGCAAAAGTCGGCGCGAACAAACTAGGTTACGGTGTCGTCCGGTTGCCCCCCGGCAAGCGCGCCTGGCCCTACCATGCTCATCATGTCATCGAAGAAGCCTTTTTTATTCTCGCAGGCCATGGGACTTTACGGCATGCCGATGAACATCATCCAGCACGTGAAGGCGGTTTCATCTGTGCCCCGCCCGACCCCACTCAACCACATCAAATCATCAATACCTCTGATGAGTCACTCACGTACATCGCAATAAGTACCAACGAATCAACCGATATCTGCCTGTATCCGGACTCGGATAAATTCGGCGTTTGGCATACCCGATCCAAAGACAGGTCTGACCCGAAAAACTTCCATGTCTTCTCGCGCAAATCAAACGGTGTCGACTATTGGGATGGCGAGTCCGATGAATAGTCCCAACGAAAACTCATTTACTCTGCGCGCGGATTAACAACCGAGCACTACTGGATTTCAGATGGCACTAGTTGGTGAATTAAGACGGCGTAATATTTTCAAGGTCAGTCTGGCCTACATGATCGTATCGTGGATTACCGTTCAGGTAGCAGACGTCATCCTGCCCACTTTTCAAGCGCCAGACTGGGTCATGCAGGTGCTAGTCTTGTTCCTGATTCTCGCTTTTCCAGTCGCGGTATTGCTTGCGTGGGCATTCGAGTTAACGCCTCAGGGACTCAAGCCGACCTCTGATGTCGACCAGACCCAAAGCATCACGGTTGAAACCGGACAGAAACTCAATCACGTCGTTATCGCATTGATTGGCATCGCCGTCGTGGTCC
>JABIUH010000399.1 GCA_018701055.1 Woeseia sp.
AGTAAAGCCATCAGACAAAACGATTTTATCCGTACCAACCGCAAAGTCGCCGACCATCAGCGAGACGTTGTCATCTACTGAAATGACATGAATATAATCAGCAACGCTATCTGCATCACCAACATCCGGAGAATTGTTCATCCGGATACAACCGGATCATCCCGAGCGTACTGATGAGGGTGCGAGGGCGGTAAACGCGTTTGACGAACGGCGTTGGCGTGAACTTGAAGCGCTTTCCGCGGAGGATGCTACCGAGCGTCTGGTCGCGTTTAACAATGAGATAGCCGGCCAGCGAAACGTATTGATGGTCGCTTTCAATTCGCACTTTGACACCGCGTTCTTAGATCACTTGTTTCGATCGCAGGACCGAAGCTGGCGTGAGCTGTATCACTACTTTGTCCTGGATCTCCCCTCGATGGCGTGGAGTCGCGGCAACAGAGGTCTCACGGGCACGTCGATTTCGACGGCGCTCGGTGTGGATGATGAGCCGCACGTTGCGAATCTACACACAGGGATAACGGGTGCACGCCTCAATGCGCGCATTTACCAAGCACTACTGGCTCGTGAATAATTCCCGATTCGAGTCAAGCGCCTTTTCACAAACTGGGTCAGAGCCCTTTTTGAGTTAACAGGTTGATATGTAGTCAATGATGAGGAAAAGGGCTCTGACCCAGTTTATCTGTGATCCGCCAGGAGGGCCGCGACCAGCGGTTTATGCTCGCGAATTTCATCGCTGGTTAAGCCTTTTAGTTCGTACGGTAATACCAACCAAATATCTGATTCGTGTACGAAATAGTCCGGGGCGCGGCCCGTTCGATTGCGCGTAGGCTTGTTCCAAACAGCGGCCGTTTTGACATTGAGCGGCATGTTTCTTTTTAGGCGTTGACTAAGACGGTCCTGTACCACCTGCAGCGTTTGGCCCGAACTATAGACGTCATCGACCAGCAACAAGCGATCTTCAGCGGTGAGTGTTTCGAGGAGATATTGCGTGCCATGCACACGAATTTTCTCGCACGGGTTTTCCACCATTTCCTCGTAGTCCGGTTGCCCGGAATAGGAGGTGCGAACAGCAATATGGTCGGTCTCCACGCCAAGATACTGCAGGCATTCCTGTACATAAATACCGACAGAACTGCCGCCCCGCCACAGACCGACAACGAACGTCGGCCGAAACGCGCTGTTATAGATCGCGACCGCCAGACGAAAAGAGTCGTCTATCAGGTCGTCTTCCCGAATAAATTGTCTTGTATCCATCCACCGCATCTTAGCACTGACCCGAAGTTTCTCCCGCCGCTTGCAAGCTGTGTCTTGGCATTGCAGAGTGGCCACATGGTCGACAAATTCTACATATCACCGCAGTCACTCCTCGATGATTCATTTCAACTTGGCGCTGAAATTGTGAAAAGCGGGTTCAGGCCGAGTTTCATTATTGCGTTGTGGCGCGGCGGCGCACCGATTGGTCTTGCTGTGCAGGAGTATCTCGTACAGAACGGCATTGAGACGGATCACATTGCGGTACGAACGTCGTCGTATACGGGAATAGATAGTCAAGCCCGCGAAGTCGCGATATACGGGCTAAATTACCTCATCAAAAACGTCACGTACGCAGATCGGTTGCTCATCGTCGATGATGTTTTTGATACCGGACACACAATCGAGGCGCTGATCGCCCATTTGGAGAAGAAAGCGCGTCGTAATACGCCGGAAGACATTCGCGTGGCAGTGCCCTACTACAAGCCGTCACGCAATCTGACCGATCGAGTTCCCGACTATTTTTTGCACGAAACAGAACAATGGCTGAAATTTCCGCACTCGCTCGAGGGTTTAACCGAGGCGGAGGTCCGTGAACATCGTCCGAGTCTGTTTGAGATATTGAAGACCGCGTCTAACTAGCGCTGGTTTTTCGAGCACTGGATCTTGCCAATCCAAAAATTAACAGCAGGCTTAAGAATAAGGCCGATATTGAGCCGCGACGCCCGTGGTGTTACCTGGATCGAACATCAAGTCGTTGATGTATTCATCGCCAAAATTTACTTGTTGAAGCGGATTCTCGGTTATCACGTTGTCAGAATTCTGTATCTGACCCGTTCCACCAGCGCGAATTTCGAAAAGCACAGGATGGAAGCGACGATTGCCAATTTCTCGGGCGTTGTAGGTCAATATAACATCGTTTCCCACGAGCTCCGCGACCTGAATACCATCTGATAGAACGGCGGTCGTCGAGATTTCGAAATTTAGCGAACTGCCTTGAGCATAAAATCCGGATGGTGTCCCGGGCACGAGTGCACCGCTAACTGCGTAGCTGACACTGACGATATCAGGATTGACATAAACCTCAGGCGCGAGTGGCGCATCGATAATAACCGTAACCGAAAAAGTATCAACGCCACTAAAAACATTCGTGAGCTGATAATCGGCATTCGTCGTCGTAAATCTCATTGTTTGCGCGCACACACTTGATGCAAATGAGACGCAAAAAAGGAGTGTTAAAGTAATATGTAGCATAGATGAAATCCTTATCATCGCTATAACAAACGAGTCCAGTCGCCGTGTATTAATTAGACGCTCAGAGTCGAGCGTAGTTCAAGCGACCAGTGCCTAATATTGCCGCCTGGATAGCTAACAATCGGATGCGAGATTCTGTAGTGTAGCGAACGATCATGTAACGGGATGCAGGTGTGTTTGGATTTTGGGATTGGCTGGTCGTTGGCGTCTATATCACCGGGACAACTCTGGTTGGTCATCATCTAAAAGGGCGACAAAAAACCACCCGTGATTTTTTTCTTGGTGGTCGGAATCTACCCTGGTACGCGGTCTCCGCGTCGACCATCGCCACGACCATTAGCGCTGTCACCTTCATCGGCGTGCCGGCTTTGGTCTTTGCCGAAAACGGTAACTTTGTTTATTTGCAGCTTGCGCTCGGCGGTGTAATCGCCCGCATTCTGGTGGCCAGGTTTCTGGTGCCGCTCTACTACGAAAAAGAGTTTTACAGTCCATACGAGTACATGGCCGATCGCCTTGGGGCGACGGTCGGTCGCGCGACCGCTGGCTTGTTCTTTTTGGGTGGAATATTGGGGCAGGGGGTTCGCGTTTACGCGACGGCCCTCGTACTCGAGCTAATTACCGGGTGGGGCATGATGACCAGCATTGTCGTAATTGCCTCGTTTGCGATTCTGTGGACGTGGATGGGCGGTATTGCCGCAGTGATATGGACCGACGTCGTGCAATTCTTTGTACTGATAATTGGTGGCGTGGCAGCGCTCATTTACGTTACTGATGCGCTTCCGGACGGTTGGACCTCACTAATCGAGGTCGGTCAGCAAGCCGGCAAGTTCAAAACCTTCGACTTTTCGACGGATCCGCGGGTTGCGTTCACTTTTTGGGCCGCGCTAATCGCGATGCCATTTCAGAATGTTGCCGTGTATGGGACCGATCATTTATTCGTGCAGCGGCTGTTGTGTTGCAAGAATAAACGCGAAGCGCAGAAGGCGGTTCTGTGGAGTACGATCGGCGAACTCGTGCCAATGTTGATGTTGACAGTCGGCGTTGGTTTGTATGCGTTCTATCAATACAACCCGCTTTCGAGTGAACTAAACACGTTGGTGGTCGAGCGTGGCGACCGCATTTTTCCTGCGTTTATCATCAGCGAAATTCCGGTCGGGCTCAAAGGCCTTTTGATTGCTGGAATTCTGAGCGCGGCAATATCAAGTCTGGATTCAATACTCGCTGCTTTGTCACAGATTTCTTTGACGATGTTTTATAAGCCCTTTGTAGAGCCTGCGGCGGACGAAGCGCGCATGCTGAAAGTGTCACGCTGGTTAGTCATTGTTTGGGGCGTTGTACTTGGCGCCACAGCATGGCAATTTTCCGCAAGCGAGTTGGATATCGTGACCCTTGCGTTCTCGATGACGACTTATACCTGGGGTCCAATGTTGGGTTTGTTTTTGTTAAGCATTGCAGCTTACCGATATCATGTCGCCGGTATTGGTTATGGCGTAGCGCTGAGTATCGTTGTCGTCTTGTTTATCAATGAACCTGAAATCCTTAACTCAATTATAGGGACATCTTACGATAGTCCTCTGCTTGCCTGGCCGTGGTTGTTTCCGATTGGCACGGCCGTCTGTTTTTTCAGTGCATTGCGAGGCCGGCGTGCGACGGGAACCTAGGTTGAAACGATTACTACTAATAGCCTTGTCGCTTACGATTGTCGGTTGCTCTTCATTGCCGATGGTCGATGCTCCGTCGGTGAATCAAAATGGGCGAGTCAATTTTCTAATTCTGCATTTTACGTCGGAGACCTTCGCCGAATCGCTGCGACTATTGACGCAACGCACCGACAGGCCGGTAAGCTCACACTATCTGGTTCCCGAGGGCGGTGATGAAACCTATCCGTCTGACGCGATTAAGGTCTACAGATTGGTTGATGAGGGACGACGTGCATGGCATGCCGGCGTCAGTCATTGGGGCGACCACCACACCTTAAACGATCAATCGATCGGTATTGAGATCGTTAATCAATCGCGATGTGTAAACCATGGCCCTGATGGAAGCGTTTCTAAACCGGAAGAACAAACGTGCAATTACCTGGCGTACGGCGAGGAGCAGATAGATCTCCTTATTAGTCTAGTCACCGGTATTTTGGAGCGCCATCCCGATATCGATCCCGTTGATGTCATCGGTCATGCAGACATCGCTCCCGCTCGACGCGTCGACCCTGGTCCGGAATTTCCGTGGCAAATACTCCATGAGCATGGCATCGGTGCCTGGTATAACAGCGACGCGGTGACTCGCTACCGGCACCAATTTTCTGCTGGGCTGCCGGACATTGCCGATATCCAGGCTGCGCTCGGAACCTACGGCTACCGCATTGACGTAACCGGCGTATACGATGTGCAAACGCAGTTTGCTGTCCGCGCATTCCAAATGCACTTCCGGCCAAGCGGCTACACGGGTGCGATCGATGCCGAAACTGTCGCAATTCTGTACGCGTTGATCGATAAATATCGGGCGCCGGACGCCGATTAGGCTGAGTGACGATGAACAACAAAAAACCCATTGACGAAAAAACCGGTTTCGATTTATCTGATGAGTTTTCACGCTTCGATCAGCGCAACGAAATCTACTGTCGCTCTGAGTGGGATCCGGAAATTCAAAGCAAGAAAGCAACGGAATTTTTTGATGGCCATTACATGCCTAAAGCGCGAGCTCGCAAGGCGGATGGTTTTGGGCAGCGAGACTATGCGCTCCGCAACGCAACCTGGCACGTCACGAATGTTCTTCGAGATTTGCGCCGTGAATCGGACGACCGCAAGGAGGGTTTTTTCGATACGTTCACAGCCCATGAAGAGGGTTGGCCCGAACCATATGTCTTTGAATCTGAAGCAGACGCGACCCAGAATTTGCGTCGGGCGGCAAAGACGATGGGTGCAGGCATGTTGGGTGTGTGCGAATACGACGAGCGCTGGATGTACAGTGCACGTTTCAGCGAAAAGACTAAGGAAAGTAAACCGCTCGACATCCCCGAGGATCTGCCTCGAGTAATCGTTATCGGCGAGCCGATGGATCTTGGCTTAACAGCGACAGTCCCGTCTGCACTGTCCGGGTCAGCGACCGGCATGGGTTACACCCACGACACGGTCGTGCTGCTAACGCTCACACAGTACATTCGCAATTTGGGTTATAGAGCAGTCGCGTCTATGAATGACTCAGCACTTGCCATTCCCTTGGCCGTGCAGGCGGGCTTTGGTGAAGTTGGCCGTCATAGCTTGCTCATTACTGAGGAATACGGGCCACGTCTTCGTCTCGGAAAGATATTCACCGACATGCCACTTGTGATCAGCGAACCGAAGCGTTTTGGTGTTAAAGAATTTTGCGACATTTGTCAGCGATGCAGCAGTGCCTGTCCGCCGAAGGCAATCACGAGAGGCGCGCCGTCGCGAGAAGCTTATAGCGTGTCAAATCTTAATGGCGTCAAGAAATGGACGACCTGGGCGGAAAAGTGTTTTCGTTTCTGGGCAGGCCAAAATTCGGATTGTTCTATTTGCATACGGGTTTGCCCGTATAACCGTGATTTCAGTAAGTGGGGCAACCGGCTTTGGATGAAGCTTGCCGGCACGCCGTTGCGACGCATCATGCTGCAGCTCGATGTCTGGTTTTTCGAGCGTAACCGTCAGTCGTCTAAAGTCTGGTGGCTTAAACGCTAGGCTCTCTGGTCGATTAACTCAAGTTGAAGTAAAAGACCAAGGCGACCGCCAACGGCGCAACAACGCGTATGAGTATCATCCACATTTTGAAGATTGCACCGTCTTTGAGACCAATTTCGGACAGGATGGTCTCTCTGGATAACCACCAGCCCGCAAACAGCGCGTAGAACATTCCGCCAAGCGGCATCAGAATATTCGTTACGAGGTAGTCGATCAAATCGAATGGCGTTTTGTTAGCGAAGGTTTCGAACTGACCTAACGGAAAAGTGTTTTCCCAGGTAGAGAAAGAGAAGACGGTAACCAGACCCATTAGGAAAGTTGCTGAGCCAATCATGGTTGCCGCTTTGGTTCTGGTCATGCCGCGGATTTCGTTTAGCCGAGCCGTCATGGTCTCAAGCATCGAAATGGATGACGTTAGCGCCGCAAACAAGATCATGGCAAAAAACGCTGAGCCAATGAGTTCGCCTGCGGGCATGCTGGCAAATGCCGTAGAGAGCGTGACAAAAATAAGGCCAGGCCCTTCTGCCGGATCGAGATTGTTAGCAAATACGATTGGAAATATCGCAAGTCCTGCCAAGAGAGCGACCAAAGTGTCGCCCAATGCAATGATGATGGCCGATCGAAATAAGTTGACGTCTTTCGGCAGATACGCCGAATAGGTCAGAACACTCCCTATTCCAACGTTGACCGAGAAAAATGCCTGCCCTACCGCGGCGAGTATGACGACCCACGTTATTTTGGACAGATCGGCTGTGAAGAGAAATTCAACTGCCGCTTTGAAATCACCGGTGATCCCAGAGTGAATAACCAGCGCGAATAGCGTTAAAAATAGCGCTGGCATTAGTATGCGCACCACCCGCTCCAGTCCCACTTTGATTCCGCGCGAGACAATAAATATCGTGGTGCCCGTAAAAAGTGCGTGCCAGATGATAATTTGCGTCGGGTTTTTCAGAAACCCGTCGAAATCACCACCCACTTCTGCGGCTGATAGGCCTGAAATTCCACCAGACGCGGCTTTGACCAAATAAGCACCCGTCCAGCCTGCGATAACGCTGTAAAAACTCAGGACAAGAAAGAGCGCAAAAATACCCAGGTAACCGAGCAATCCCCAGTGTTTGGATGTACCTGACTCAAGCGCCAACATACGCATAGCCGTTGGCGCGCTTTTTCTGGCGCGCCGACCAATGACCATTTCTGCAATCATGATCGGCGTGGCAATTAGCAATATGGCAATGACATAAATGAGTACAAATGCACTGCCGCCGCTAGAGCCCAGCGTGTAGGGGAATTTCCAGATGTTGCCGAGACCAACGGCTGCTCCTATCGAGGCGAGGATAAATGCCAGTCGACCAGACCAGTTTTCGGTTACCTGAGGGCTCACAGTTGTGATCTCACTTTTTTATTAGTATGGACCAACTATATGTCACATCAGGGTAGTGTGTGAAATCCTTGACCTAAATTAACCGCGAATGTCGGCATCAGAGGAACCTCGTCGAGAAATATTGCTCTTATGTCTCTATAAACTTCGTGAAATAATGCTGCCATGATCCACCTTCGCCCAAGCGTTAACAAAGGAATTTGAAGTGCCCGATAAATACAAGAATTATGGTGTATTGCTACTCATCGCGAGTCTGGCGCTGCATCTGCAGCCCGTCCACGCTGCCGACGAAAACGTCGAAAATCAGGTCGATATTCCCTATGAAATTTTTCAGCTAGACAATGGGCTAACGACGATTGTCTATTCGGATCACTCATCGCCGACCGTTTTTGTGGGCATGTGGTACGGAGTGGGTTCGAAGGATGAGCCGGAGGGCAAAACTGGCTTCGCACATCTCTTTGAGCACCTGATGTTTCAGGGCACCGCCAATAGAGAAGGCGAGTACTTTGAGCCGTTCACAAAGGCGGGTGCTACCGGCATGAACGGAACGACGTCCGAGGATCGAACAAACTACTACGCAACGGTGCCAACGGGTGCACTGGATATGGCCTTGTGGATGGAGAGTGATCGCATGAGTCACTTGCTTGGCGCCGTTACACAAGAAGCGTTAGACGAGCAACGCAGCGTCGTGCAGAACGAAAAACGAAGTGGCGATAATCGGCCGTACTCAGGAATTTCCGATCGCGTGCGGGCCGGTTTGTACCCGATCGATCACCCGTACCGACATTCAGTAATCGGCTCGATGGAGGATCTGGATAATGCCGCGCTCGACGATGTACATGAGTGGTTCAACGAGTATTACGGCGCTAGTAACGTGGTACTGGTTTTAGCTGGTGACATCGATGTAGAAACGGCTAAAGAAAAAGTAACACGCAATTTTGGCGCTGTGCCAGCCGGCGTGCCGCTGATTAAACCGCAGCAGTGGATACCTGAACTTAACGGCAATCGCACCGAAATTATGTACGACCGTGTCGGGCAAACTCGACTGACCAGAGTCTGGGCGCTTCCGACGTTAAATGACGAAGATTCAACACTAATGTATTTGGTCAATGAATCATTGGTCGGCAATAAAAATTCTCCGCTACGAAAAGCGCTGATCGATGATTTGAAGTTGGCAACCGCAGTTCGTGGCAGCGCCTATAGTCGTGTGTTAAGCGGCGAGTACTCACTGACAATCAATGTGAGCCCCGGCGTCAATCCGCAAGAGGTTATTGCGGCAGTCGATCGCGTCTTGCAGGAGTACCTGGAAGCAGGTCCGGATAAAGACATTCTTGAGAACGCAAAATTAGCCATCAACATGTCAATGATTAGCTCATTGGAAAGCAAAGCTACCATCGGTCGTTTTCTTGCCGAGGGGCAGTTGTATTCCGGTAATCCGACGTACGTCAAACAGGAAATTGAATGGCTGAATGGTGCAAGCGCGGAAAGCGTGTTGGCGACTGCCAAGCGTTGGTTGACGCGTGGCTATTTTGAGTTGACAACATTGCCTTTCCCGGAACTCAAGAGCACCGAACAAGACGTCGATCGAAGCGAAATCCCGGCGGTTTCCGAAGTGTCCAGAATCAATTTCCCCGACATCAAAACGGCAACATTGAGTAACGGAATTGAGTTAGTCGTTGCCAACAGTGGCTCCTTGCCCTTGGTAGATGTCGCGATTCGTATCGGTACTGGCAATACTGCCGATGATTCGAATCTACAGGGGATTTCAGACGCCGCTTTCATTTTGATGGACAAAGGCACGAAGAAATATAGCGCTAACGAGCTTGCAGCTGAGAAAGACAGTATCGCGATGGACACCCGCTTGAGTGCCGGAGTGGAGCAGAGTTCTCTTAACTACCAAATTCTAAGTAATTATCTCGATGACTCTTTGGATTTGGCCGCTGAGATCTTACGCAATCCCGCCTACCCGGGCGAAGAACTCGACAAATTTCGGCAACAGGTTTTCGCGTACCTATCCAACATAGAACAAAACCCGGCAAGCAATGCGCGTGCGATGTTCAACCGCGCGGTTTTTGGTCACGATCATGTCTTAGGCGGAATATGGACGGCCGCACTCGTCGAGAATTTAAGTCAGACGAGCTTGCAAGCATTTCACGCGCGTGAAGTGGCTCCGGACAATATCAAAATTTTCATGATTGGCGATATTGATCTCAAGACCGCAAGGGACTCAGTGGAGGCGTCGTTCGGTAGCTGGAAAGATAAGAACGATTCGACGTTAGGTCCCGTTGGCAGGGCAATGGCGCCTATGCCAAAGGTAATTCTCGTTAATCAGCCGCAGGCGGTGCAAAGCACAATAATTGCTGGCCATGCTATTGCGCCGTTTGATGCTACTAGCAACACCGAATTGACTGTATTGAATGCTATTTTCGGCGGCGCTTTCGAAGCGCGTATTAATATGAATCTTCGCGAAGACAAGGGTTGGTCTTACGGCATGTATTCTGGTGTGCAGAGCAATCGAAGTGGTGATCAAACATTGACGGTTTCTGGCAGCGTGCAAACAGATAAGACTATGGAGAGCATGCAGGAAATTAAACGAGAGTTTGACGAGTTTCTTTCTACCAATCCGGCCAGAGACGATGAGCTACAACGCGTAAAACTTAATAGAACTCGATCACAGCCGGGTCGCTTCGCGACGAAGCGCGGTTTCCTGCAAAGCATGATGGCATCGGATTCGTTCGGCCTGCCGTTCGACTATGCGGAAGGTGCAGCTGAACGCCTTAACGCGGTATCACTGCAACGCGTGTCGGCACGCGCAGCCGAGTTAATGCACCCCGAGGAACTCATCTGGGTGATTGTCGGTGATCTGAGTGAAATCGAAGAAAAGGTGCGCTCGCTGAATTACGGCGAGATCGAGGTTTGGGACGGTTTCGGCAACAAAGTACGCTAGGGCCGGAAAAAGGGGCCAGATTACTGCTTGTCCCATAAAGCAGTGGTTAAATCGTTGCTAAGGCTTATCCAACAGCGTCTGTGGCCGCGCCGAGTTTAAGTAGACATCGATTCAGTCCGAAGAATCGTAGGAGCGCCTTGATGGACAGGCGTCCAAATGTCGCGGCGGCCATGGACGGCGGAAGCTGCGTCAAAACCCAACACCACGTCTTTGCGAGGAGGCGAAGCCGACGAAGCAATCCAGTTTTTCGATGATTGATGGATTGGGTGACCGGCAACATCGCGTTGCCAGCCCTTCGGGCGATTTTCGCTCGTCCCAAATCGCTCCTGGCGATTGGGTCGCTGCGCTCGCAAAGGTGGATTACCTCTACATTGTGGCGCGTTCGTCCCTCCCAACGTTTATGGGGCAGCAGTGGTGCCCGATCTATTTTCTCTCTGTGCTCGCAGCCGCTGGATAAGGCGAGATATGCGCTATAATTACTGCATACTCAGAAACGCGTGACCCGAATATGAGAGCTCTACTCATCGCCGCCATTTTTTTTGTATCGACCGGTTGGGCTGCGGAACCACGGTGGATAATCGGATCTGCGGACCCGGATATAAACGATGGCGCGCGAGCGCTCTTGAGCGGGCGGAACGAGGACGGAATCAGACTCACCCTTTCCGGCCTGCAGGCAGCCAGCGGAAAGAAACAAGAAGAAGTTGCTTTGAGCAATTTGTGCGCTGGCTATACGAATATGGGCGACTACGATTCAGCACTCAAATATTGTGACATTCTCTTGCATCGCAACGATCAACTGTGGCGTGTCTATAACAGCAAAGCGCTGATATACATCTATACAAAACAGTACGAGAAGGCTGAACAGGAACTCATCAAGGGTGAGGCATTAAACCAAGGCGCAACGACGATGAAAATTGCGCGCGCGTTGTATCTTGATGCCACGCAACCTGTTATTCCCGAGATCGAAATCGACGACAGAAAAAACAAAAATCAGTAACCATTCGGTTGATGCCGAATGTTTCATGCACATACTTCAAAACATTAAAAAATAGTATCTACAGGGGATTAAGATGTCACTGAATAGTCGAGTTGCATTTGCGGCCGTCGTACTTGCGTGTGTTTCGATCGTTCCATCCGTGGCACAAAACTCTGCCGGCCAACGTGTCTTGACCACTGATGATTTGCTTGCTTTGAAATCAGTGTCGGATCCACAAATCAGTCCAAACCGTGAATGGATCGCTTACACCATCGAAACGATCGACGTTGAAGCGGATGATTCGTCGAGACAAGTTTTTATGGTGGCTAGAAACAGCGGTGAGGTCGTGCAACTGACCGCCGATGATTATTCAGCGTCGACTCCGCGTTGGAGCCCGGACGGTCGGCACCTCGGCTTTCTAGCGGCCAAGGGTGATCCGGAGGATGCGAAAACTCAAGTGTGGACGCTTGATCTTCGTGGCGGAGAAGCTAAACAATATTCGGCAGTTGATCAAGGTGTTGGCGATTTCGCTTGGGGGCCGGACAGCAAGAGAATGCTGCTCATGATCACTGATAAGTCGGCGTCGCAACTAGCGGAAGATGCGGCTGCTGAGGCCGGCGAAGAAACATTGCCATTGCCGTATGTAATTGATCGTTTGCAGTTCAAGCAAGACGGTGTGCCCTATCTTGATCGAAGTCGTACCCATATATACGTTTCGGATGATCGGAATGAAGAGCCGCTGCAGCTTACCTTCGGTGATTTTGATGACGGACAAGCGGTGTGGAGTCCGGATGGCAGCAAGATTGCGTTTGTTAGCAATCGTACGGAGGAACCTGACGGTAATAACAATTCCGACATTTGGGTTGTTTCGGCGGAAGGTGATGCGTCAACTCGCGATATTAAGCAGATCACGACAAATGAAGGTGGAGATCATTCTCCGTCGTGGAGTCACGACGGCAGACAAATTGCTTATGTGACCGTGACGGAACCCGAGTTGATTTGGTATGCGACCAATCACCTCGCAATCGTGTCAGCCTCAGGCGGAAATGCGCGCGTATTGACCGAAAATCTCGATCGCAATGTTAGTAGCCCAGTATTTGCACCCGATGATGAATCGATCGTATTCGGTCTTGAAGACAGCGGTGAGCGGCACCTGGCACAAATCGATGTTTCGTCAGGCAGTATCAGTCGACCGATTGAGGGCGGTTTGAGTGTAAGAGGATTTATGCAACACCCGTCCGGCGATATCGCCGTGCGCATGAGTACACCCCACCTCCCCCAGGAGTTGTTTTACCTGACCGCCGATAATCTGAGTCAGCTCACGCGAACGAACGAGGTGCTATTGGCCGAACTAGACTTGGCCGAGGTTAAGAATGTTCAATTCTCGAGCAAAGATGGTACTGAGGTTGAGGGCTTTATTTTCACGCCACCTGACTACGAAAAAGGTCGGCGCTATCCGACTATTCTTAGAATCCACGGCGGACCCGTGTCGCAATATGACTTCGGTTTTAATGCTGAGGCCCAGTTGTTAGCGGCGAACGGATATGTGGTTGTCATTAGCAATCCCCGCGGCTCAAGTGGGTATGGCCAGGATTTTTCGTCAGCCCTGTTCGCGAACTGGGGCGTGCCCGATTTTGAAGATGTTATGGCAGCAGTTGATCATGCTGTCGCCGAGGGGTATTCGGACCCGGATAGATTAGGCGTCGGTGGCTGGTCTTACGGAGGCATACTGACCAACTACGTTATTACAAAATCGGATCGTTTCGAGGGTGCGATTAGCGGTGCGAGCGAAGTGAACTACATCGCCAACTACGGCCATGATCACTACCAAAAATTTTGGGAAAATGAACTTGGCCTGCCATGGGAGAACAAAGAGGCCTGGGAAAAAATCTCACCGTGGGAAAATGTCGACAAAATTGTTACGCCAACGCTTGTCATGGGTGGCAAGGAAGACTGGAATGTGCCGATCCAAAACTCGGAGCAACTTTACCAAGCACTCAAGCGGCGTGGTGTTGATACCCAGTTAATTGTGTACCCCGATGAGTCGCATGGAATATCGCGTCCAAGTTTTAGAAAAGACCGATGGGAGCGTTATCTCGGTTGGTACGACAATTACGTTCGTGGGCAGTAGTGAGTGTACATCTGGACATCGAGACGAACTGTCGACGCCAATAATCCTAGGGTGAACTGACAAGGCTTCGCAGTGGTTCGAAGAGGGCCTCTAGATCTAAGGCGTGCGGACTTTCGCCTTTCGAGAACTGATTCGTCTGTTGAAACAATACTATTCCTGCTCGCGCATCGACGAGCACAACGCTGATGTTGTAATGGCCACTGCTCACTCGCAATTCGCTGAGAGTTTGTTCAGCTCCAACCGAATATCGGAAATGCATCGCGTCAATGCATCGTCACTAATCACTTGGTTCGCCCAGATTTCCTCGAAAAGATCGTTACGAAGAACAACTTGACCGGCTCGACTCACTAGAAATTCAAGAATTCTCATGTTCACGGGACCGAGCCGCGCCATTTCTTCAAATGAGTTTCGAATTTCGCCGGCCTCGGGGCAAGTGACTAAATCGTTAATTCTCAGCGGTGGCGCGGCTTCATATGTCATGCGGGGATTCTAGACACTCTAGCGTGTGACGCCTATGCAAACTCAGGGCTCAGGGATGTTTTACTCAGGCCAGCCCATACAGACTATGCGAGCATGATACGGCGTTCATGAAAACGGAAATTTGTTTATGGATATTCAGACAAAATTTGGTCGTCTTTGGGTCAAAGCAGCACTGCTATTGGTGCTTCTTGGTGCATTTACGACCCTCATAAATCGATCTTGGTTCGATGAGAAGTTTCATCCGGATTTGATTGCGTTGAGTTCGCTGGATTTCGTTTCTTTGGAAGATAACGCGTTCCCCATGCTCCACGGTTTTGCTGCAAGCTCGGATAAAGATTTTGTTGCTGCTGGCCGCGCCATTATTGGCGCGCTACGGAAGCATCACGAACAAGGCGACATGATTGTGTTGAGTGAAGCAGAAACGGAGGGCTTTCTCGGTGCTCCGAATCTCGACGATACCTGGCGATCAAACTATCAGTCGCTGAGCTGCAACTCTCGCTTATCGTTGGATTGCGCAGATCGACTCGTCGCTGATGTCGAACGTCAGGACTCGACCCAAGCTCGACTCAGATTACTCTTGGAACGTTACGAAAGGATTCTACAAGCGCCTCGATTTGAAGAAAACCAGGAGGTTGACGAAAATACGCCTTCGCCAAATTATGATTTGCTCATGCACGTTTCTCGCGTAAGGCTCGCAATTAGTTATCAGCGTGATTCCACTGCTGAGTTTCTCAAAGTCGTAGCGGAGGACACTAAGTTTTGGCGAAAGGTATTGACAGGCAGTCAGTCACTGATTGCAAAGATGGTCGCTCTGGCGAGTTTTCGAAATGACCTCGATTTCGTTTCGGCACTGATTCGGCATCATGATCTGGACGATCGAGAGCTTCTGTTAGTGCGAAACCTCCTGCGTCCATTGTCCAGTGATGAGTTAGATATAGGTGAGTCATTTCTTGCAGAGTTGCGGATTTCGATGCTTACACAGGACGGTTTGTTTGTTTTTCTTCGGAATAATTCCGGGTTGGCGCGGATGTTTTCACAGGAACGCGCAACGCTAAATGAATACTACCTGACGGTGGTATTGCCCATGCAGCGTCGAGCCTCTCTTGACGCCGAATCGTACTACCGTCAGCGTGGCTGCGAACAGTTGTCGTACAGTGTCCCCGTATTTCCTCCGCCCCTATACAATTTGGGCGGCAAACTCGCACTGAAACGGATGGCTGCAGAAAATAGTATGCAGCATTACATCAGTCGAATGCACGACGTGAATGGTCGAGTGACACTGATTTTGCTGCAAGCAGAAATCGAGGCAAGCACAGGAAAGGGTGTGAATGCCGTCGTCAACTCATCGATTCATAGAAATCCGTACTCTGGCGAACCGATGCAGTACGACGCTTCATCACAAACACTTGGATTCGAATGTTTACCCGGAAATTCGACCGACGTATGTGGCGTCGCTATAAGCCAGTCTTCGAACTAGCGCTGGCTGTCATTTGCTGTTTGTTTCTATTATTAGTTGATTGCCGGGTGCTCCGGCTCAAGTGGAGATAACCCCAGAATACTGTTGGCGATTTTTTCGGCAATCATGATAGTGATGGCATTTAAATTGCCCGCTGGGATTGACGGAATGATGGAAGCATCCACAACCCGTAAATTGTTGAGTCCATGCACCCTCCCTTCCCCGTCGGTAACGGCCTCGTCATTCAGGCCCATGCGACAAGTTCCACAAGGGTGGTAGTTGGACTCGGCGTGGGCATAGGCCCATTGCAAGATGTCGCGATCGGACGTGAGCGCATGAACCCCAGATAATTCTGACGTCAGACGGCCATCCCAGGCAGGCTGCTGGAATAGGTCCTGACTGGCTCTAATGGCAGCAATGGCGATCGTTCTATCGTCTTCCGTGCTTAGATAATTGAATTGGAATTTAGGGGCTGCAGTTGGGTTGGCGTCATCGATCCAAAGCTTGCCGCGACTAGTGGGTCGCTGCAAGCTGGTGAAGCACTGGTAACCCGGTTCAATCGTGATGCCCTCAGAAGCAAAGTCGCATCTCATCGCAATACATTCCATCTGTACGTCGGGGATTGTTTTTCCCTCACCGACACACAAAAAAGCACCTACTTCGAAGTGATTAGAAATCCCTAATCCTCGCTTAGCTAACAACCACTCGAGACCGATCTTGAGGCGCCCAAAATGGTTAAGGTTCGATGCCAATGAGTCACGGGGGTTCGTCGCACCGTATTCGAAACACAAGGCAATGTGATCTTGCAGGTTTCCACCAACGCCAGACATATGTTGTTGTAAGGGAATATCATTTTCCTTGAGCATATCGGCATCACCAATACCGGAAAGCATTAATAGATGTGGTGACTGTATTGCGCCTGCGGACAAGATTAATTCTCTTCCCACCTCAATATGTAATTCCTCGCCACAACAATTTAGATTAACTCTTACAGCATCCTTCCCGGAAAATTCAATCGACGTACAGCGGGTCTCCAACAAAATATCCAGGTTTGCTTTCTTTGGTTGGTCGTACAAATAGGCCTGAGACGCGCTGTGTCTTATGCCGCCGGAAACGTTTCTCTGAGTTATATGTGCTCCGGTTTGCTGTGCGCCATTGTGATCGGGGTTCAGTTCCAGGCCGTACTCAATTGAGGCATCCAGAAATGATCGAAAGAGGGGGTTGGTGATCTCGGCTTTTACAATATTCGTCGGACCGCTATGCCCCCGATATACCGGATCACCGTGCTCATATTGTTCGCTGCGCTTAAAATACGGCAAACAATGAGCATAAGACCAGTTAGTGAGCCCGGAATCCTTCCAACGATCGTAGTCAGCTGAATTTCCTCGTGCCCAGTTCATACCATTGATCGAAGAAGAGCCTCCCAAAACACGACCACGCGGCGTATAGGGCCCCACTTCGGAAGTAGAATAACTTTCGCTTTCGGCGAAGAATTTCCAGTTATAGCGATCCTTCATTAACGGGATGCCCAGACCCGCTGGCATTTGAATGAAAACATTCCTGTCACTCGGTCCGGCTTCAATCAAAAGAACGCTGTTAGCGCCGCCTTCCGATAGTCGGGCCGCGAGCGTGCTGCCCGCAGAGCCCGAACCGATAACAATGTAATCGTAAACAGATTTGGAGGGGCGCCTAACGATATTCAGCATCGGATAACGACTCCAACCCCTGCACGATTCAATGAGATGAATTCGAGCTGATCAATTCGCAAGGTTAGTGCCTCGTGCAAAACAAGTGGTAAGCCTGGGTGCGGGTAGAAAGCCATAGTAGATGTGCCCAGGCGAGTCACTTCCAGACTTCTGAGTCAGAATTGTTTTTCCACAACAAGGCTGTCGAGCGCGGCCCGTGCCCACTGTTTTTCAGCTGTAGCGTGGGTATTCATGGGATACCGAGTCAGGAAAAATGCCGTAACTATGGAATGAAAATAATGGCTGGGTGTTCCAGAATTTCTTTCATTCGCTGAATCATCGCAGCGGCATCATAGCCGTCGACAAAACGATGATCGAATGATGATGACAGGTTCATCATGCGGCGGATTGCAATTTGTCCTTTGACTACCATTGGTCGATCGACGGCCCGATTAACCCCAATGATTGATACCTCCGGCATGTTGAGAACCGGAGTTGAAACAATGCCACCTAGTTTGCCGAGGCTGGTTA
>JABIUH010000441.1 GCA_018701055.1 Woeseia sp.
AAGATGGATGATTCGCATTGGGATCGAATGTTGAGCGTGAATCTAACGGGCGTATTCAATTGCACTAAACTCGTGATTGACGACATGCTGAAGAACCGTTCGGGATGTGTGGTTAACGTCGCCAGTACCGCCGCGCTTAGCGGCTATGCCTATGTGGCTGCGTATTGTGCAGCCAAGCATGGCGTGCTCGGTTTGACTCGAGCGCTCGCTTTGGAATACGCCACTAAGGGAATAACGATTAATGCAGTTTGTCCGGGTTTTACAGACACTGATATTGTCGATCAGACGATCGAAAACATTATGGCCGCGACTGGGCGAAGTCGCGATGATGCTTTAGCAGAATTAGTTAAGACCAATCCGCAGGGCCGGCTCATTCAGCCGGAAGAAGTGGCGGATACCGTTATTTGGCTGTGTCGCCAGAAGTCGATGACCGGCCAGGCGATCGCGGTTGCGGGTGGAGAAGTCATGTGAGGCAGATATGAACGACACGTACGATATTAGTCCGGAACACTTTCTGTGGCAGTTAGCGGACAATGGCGTCGCGATGATCACGTTAAATCGTCCCGAGCGAAAGAATCCACTGACCTTTGAATCTTATGTGGAATTAGTCGAATTATTTCGCTCGCTCGATGGGCGGCGAAATATTAAGGCGGTTATCGTTACCGGTGCCGGGAATAATTTTTGTTCAGGCGGTGACGTTCACGAAATCATCGGGCCGTTGACGAAAATGGACATGGACGGTTTGCTGGCTTTTACACGTATGACTGGCAGTCTCGTGAAAGCGATCCGTCAGTGTCCGCAGCCTGTGATTGCCGCCATTGACGGAATATGTGCCGGCGCGGGTGCCGCCATCGCAATGGCCAGCGATCTGCGCTATGGCACGCCGCGGTCCAAAACTGCCTTTCTGTTTACGCGGGTAGGACTCGCCGGCGCTGACATGGGGGCATGCGCGATTCTTCCTCGCCTTATTGGCCAGGGACGAGCGTCGGAGCTCTTGTTCACAGGACGATCAATGAGCGCGGACGAAGGTGAGCGTTGGGGGTGGTTCAATGCACTTGCGGACCCTGAGGAACTTATGACGCTGGCACGGTCTTCGGCTGATCGACTCGCGTCTGGTCCGAATTTTGCTCATGGCATAACCAAAAATCAATTGAATGTTGAGTGGGATATGTCACTGGATGCGGCCATCGAATCTGAAGCACAGGCGCAGGCTATTTGCATGCAGACACAGGATTTCGAACGTGCCTATCAAGCATTCGTCAAAAAAGAAAAACCCGTGTTTGAGGGCAACTAATGTCAGACGACAGCTATTTGCAGTGGCCGTTTCTTGAGGATAAACATCGAGCGCTAAAGTCCGAGTTAAACGCATGGTGTGATCAGCAACATTTTCAGCACGATGGTGACGTCGATGAATTGTGCAGGCAGTTGGTCGCAGACCTTGGTGCTTCCGGTTTGCTCAGGAACTGTGTTCCCGCCGAATGGGGCGGCGTGAACGAGAAACTCGATGTGCGCAGTCTGGCCTTGTGTCGAGAAACATTGGCCTACCACTCCGGCTTGGCCGATTTTGCCTTTGCCATGCAAGGTCTAGGCAGTGGAGCGATCTCGTTATTCGGTAACGAGCAACAAAGAGCAAACTATTTGCCTTTGGTTGCGGCGGGCAAGTCAATTGCGGCATTCGCCTTGTCAGAAGAAGAGGCCGGCTCGGATGTTGCCGCGATGGCGATGGTAGCCGAGCGAGACGGCGATGGTTTTATTCTTGACGGCGAAAAAACGTGGATTTCGAACGGGGGTATCGCTGACTTCTATTGCGTATTCGCCCGGACAGGCGAGGCACCAGGCGCACGGGGCTTGAGCGTATTGATTGTTGACGCAACAAACCCCGGTCTTTCGATTACGGAAAGACTCGAAACAATTGCACCGCACCCGCTGGCACGAGTCAAATTTGAGAATTGCCGGGTTGCAGCTGACGCATTGATTGCCAATGCGGGTGACGGTTTCAAAGTGGCAATGGCTACACTGGATGTATTTCGAACGACGGTGGCGGCAGCTGCACTAGGGTTCGCACGCCGTGCTTTGGATGAGGCGCTAACGCATACGAGTACGCGGCAATTATTCGGCGCACCATTAAGCAATTTGCAAATGACAGAAGCTGCTATCGCCGACATGGCGGTTGAAATTGATGCCAGTGCGCTGTTGGTTTATCGCTCCGCATGGGTGAAAGATTGCCAGCAGGATCGAGTGACGCGTGAAGCAGCGATGGCAAAACTCTATGCGACGGAAGCTGCACAGAAGATCATCGATCAGGCGGTGCAGTTATACGGTGGGAAAGGCGTGCAGAAGGGAAATATTGCGGAAAGCCTATATCGAGAAATTCGCGCGTTGCGCATATACGAGGGCGCAAGTGAAGTGCAGAAAGTCATCATCGCTCGACAAACCTACAGCGGACACATTTTATGAAGCACTTGCTACCAGAGGGTTGGCCACGGCCACGCGGTTATTCAAACGGTATTCAGGCAGAGGGCTCATTCGTCTTTGTTGCCGGTATGGTCGGCTGGACTGAGGCGGGCGAGTTTCCGGATGACTTCGCTGGTCAGTTTCGGCAGTTACTAAAGAATACTGTGGCGGTATTAGCAGAAGCCGGGGCAGGCCCGGAGCATGTCGTTCGCATGACCTGGTACGTGACAGATTTAGATTTGTACAGATCCAGTTTGCTTGAGGTTGGCAAGATCTACAAAGAGTTAATGGGCAAAAATTTCCCCGTCATGGCGGTAATCGGTATCTCTGGGCTTGTGGAGCAGAAAGCGTTGATCGAAATTGAGACAACTGCCGTTATATCCTGAATAACTGTTTCTGCAATGCGAACTTCTGAATTTTTCCAACGGAGTTTCTCGGAAAATCTTTAACGGCAATCGTTTCTTTGGGAATTTTGTAACGGCCGAGACGACCCACCAACAAATTTAGCGTATCGGCATGACCAAATGACATATTGCCTTCCAGTCGTATGACCGCGATCGGGACTTCACCCCAACGATCGTCGGGCTTTGCAATGACCGCTGCCTCACGGATCGCTTTGTGTTCGATAAGTAACAATTCAATCTCTGCTGGATAAATGTTCTCGCCGCCAGAGATGATGAGATCCTTCTTCCGGTCAACGATGTAATAGGATCCCGCAGCATTTCGATAGCCTATGTCGCCAGTCGAGTACCAGCCGTCCGTAATCGCCTCGTTAGTTGCCGATTCGTTTTGCCAATAGCCAGTCATTAAATTGTCGCCGCGGATGAGAATCTCTCCACGTTGTTCATCAGCGACTGTTTCGCCAGCGTCGTTGACCACTTTCGCGTGGCACGATGCGGCGGCACGGCCGGTAGACGCGTCATCCGGTGATGTCTCTCCGATGCTGGTGCAAATAGCGATTGGGCAGGTCTCAGTTGCTCCGTAAACTTGCAGTACAGCAACGTTCTTGTCGCGCCAACTTGAGAATACTTCTGGCGGTACGGGACTCGCACCCGTCGTGACTGTGCGGATCTGTGGAAACAGGGCGTCCGCCCATTCGGGCAGCGCTAATATGGGTGGCATTTGTGCACTAACAATCGCGACTCGAGTTGGTCCGTCATGAATCATGGCGTCTAACATTGCCCGTGGGTCAAACTTCCGATGCAGCGTCACTGTCGCACCGACAAAAAACGAAGGGGTGGTTAGTATGTTAAGTCCGCCTACGTGAAAGAACGGCAGACTGATCAGTGAATTGTCCTCAGGCGTTAGCTCGTGCATTCCCTGGCTGTTCTTTGCGTTAGCGAGGATGGCTGTGTGTGACAGCAAAGCACCTTTTGGTTTGCCCGTGGTTCCGGATGTGTATAACAGTACTGCTGGCCGATCGCCGCCGTTCGCGCAATTTGTATCGGCCGTATCAATGTTCCCTTGCGCTTCAGTTGTTTCCAATCGCAAAGGGAATATCGCGCAGCTTCGATGTTTCGCTTGTGTGGCGACATCGGCCATATCCGAATCTGTGAGCAATAGTTTGGGGTCCGCATCCTGAATAAGATCGCCCAATTCGTGGGGCGTCAAGCGCCAGTTTAAGGGTACAAATATGGCGCCAAGTCGGGCGACGGCAAAAAGCGAATACAGGAACGGCGGTGTATTGAAGCCAAGAACGGCCACTCGATCATCTTGTTTAACGCCGTGACGGGTTTGGAGAATCATTGCGTATAGCTTTACCTGCTTGTCGAACTCGGCGTAGCTAATTTTTTTGTCGGCGTAACTGAGTGCTGTTTTCTCGGGCGTAGATGATGCCCAATGATCGATCCAGTTCGCAATGTTCATAGTGTATGGTCGATGTTTCAGCAGTTGGTCTTCGCACGTAGCGCGCAAAGGCCGTACAATTGATAAGCATAATAGCACTCGAAAAATGCAGCGTGCTGCTTGATATGGCCGCAGTATTGACAGCCTATCTACTGATGGTACGCAATGCCCACGAAGCAGAGAAAGTCATTCGATCCGAGCCCGGAACAGCAGGCATTATTGCCAGATGTGTCCGGTAATTCGCTGAATGGCGTTGGTGAGAAATCAGTGCGACGACCCACGCCCGTGTATTGGCATAAGCCTGATACGATTCCGCATGGACCTGCGCAAGCCTGGATGACAGAGAAATTCAATGCAGTTCCCGATTTTCGTACGATCTATGCAACGCCCGATGCGCGCGGCCCGCGAAAGCTCGACGCCGTTGCTGACGAGCAAGCTGAGGATCTTGCCGAGAATTGGAGTCAATGGGTCAAGAGCGTCGTGCTTGAAAACGAAGGAGACTTGGTCGGAATAACCGCGCTCCGAACTGAATGGGTGTTTGAGGGGTTCGATCTGAGTAAAGAGTTGCCATGGCTTGTTGTCATCGGCATCGCGATGGACTTCGATGAATTTTCAGCTGCACCTTCCTCTGATACGGATACCCGATCAGCGTTGGAAGTTGCCGATAAATATAATCAGGGAGCGCGGTGTGCAGCTCATTTGAGCAATTGGATTCGGGGTCAGGGCTTCAATGCCAAGCCACATGCCGGGCCTTGGGCCGGATCAATAACACTTTCTCCAGCCGCGATTGAAGCGGGTCTGGGAGAGCTTGGCGACCATGGAAATCTAATCAACGACCAGTACGGCTCCTGCTTTCGGTTGGCTGCAGTGTCGACTGATTTGCCTCTCGTGTCGGATAAGCCGAAGCAATTTGGTGTTGACGATTACTGTATGCGTTGCGAGGCCTGCAACAATGCCTGTCCCGCTGGGGCCATTTCGACTGAGAAGCAATGGGTCCGTGGCGTGGAAAAGTATTACGTCGATTTCGACAAGTGTCTGCCGTATTTCAATGAAACTCACGGCTGCGGAATATGTTTGGGTGTGTGCCCGTGGAGCCGTCCCGGCGTCGCAGACAAGTTGGTGACTAAACTTGCGAAGCAGAGGCAGCAGAATGATTAGCCAGGTGTATCCGGCTTATTCGTGTGCTGCGGATAAGCGCGTTTTCAGAAGGAGTTTTTGAAGTTTCTTCATATCGGGCACCGATAATTCGGCCAGCAGATCATTGAGCCACTCTTCGTGAAGTTCGGCCATACGACTAAATTCGCGAGCACCCTTTGGCGTTAAGTCGATGTATTGAATGCGACGATCATGATCAGCACGTGTACGAGATACATAACCGTTTTTCTCCAATCGATCGATGACTCCCGTGACGTTGCCGTTCGAAACCATGAGCTCACGCGAAAGATCCGACATGGTTAGCGGTTGTCCGGCTCTTTCGAGCTCTGACAGGACATCGAACTGGGGCAGGGTGACCGAGAAGTTAACTCGAAAAAGCGAGCGAAGCCTCTGTTCGATGACGGTTCCACAGGACAAGAGTCGCAACCACGTGCGAAGAGCCTCTTTACTGCGGTCTTCTACGTCAGCCATCAGAATTCCTCAATAATTCAATCACATACCAGAGTCAAAAGTCGGGGAGCGCCACATGGGCGTAGCGACTCCAGGTTATTGTGACCTTCAAACAATTCATTATCAATTTTTTACACTGAGTTATTTTAAGCATATAATAACTTAAGCTATACGATTGAATCTGACGTAGTCGAACGGTGGGGGGCTTGTTGTGACAAAAGAGTGGGGGCCGAGCGACACCCAGCATCGTCAAGTGACGATTCGTTTTCCACATGTTGATCACGCCGGCATCATGTTTTACCCGCGCTACATTGAGATATTGCACGCAAATTTCCCTCGATTACCGCTGTATTCACCTCCCGTAAATTTCCAAATAGAGTTTTTGCGTCCGAATCGTTTAGGCGATCGAATAGAGCTGGTATCGGAGCAGTCGACAAATTCTGCGGGGTGGTCGGTCTCTGGGAAAATGGACGAGCAGGATTGTTTCGTCATCAAGTCCGCAGATGAAGTGACACCGACGCTTGCTTCAGATGCGCATCAGGTGCACACCAATGCGTACATGAATGGTGATCAAGTTGTTGGGGAGTGGTCAGTCGATCGAAATTCGCAGATGTATTTATCGCGTTATTTTGAGTTACTGAATATTGCGGTAGAAGAGTGGTTTGAAGATACGCTCCAAATGCCGTTTTATCGCATGCACGTTGAACACCAAATTGGAATTCCAACCGCAACGTTTTCCACTCGATGCAGGGCGCTACCGAATCTGGGCGACACGATAAGTCTTTGGGTGCAACCGATGCGAATAGGACAGCGTTCAATGACCGCGAGAAGTTGGCTGGTTAGAGGCGACGAATGTTTAATTGAGACGCAGCAGGTTATTGTATTCGTTCGGATGCTGGAGAAGGGCTACGAAACTGTAGTGATACCAGATGACGTCCGTATTGCGTTTCAATCTAAGATGGATAACTAAACTATGTGGCGTCCTGCAGAACGGATCAAATACAAACCACAGCCAGGAGTATGGCCGTCAAAGGCTGAGGCGGAAACGTCGTTGCTTTTCAGCACTGTTGATGTCGGCAGTATCGTGCTGCAACAACGGACATGGGTTCCAGCGATGGTCCCGTGGCGTGCGACAGAAGATGGCATGGTTACGGAGGACGTTCTTGATTGGTATCGGCGCTATGCCGAAGGGAAGCCTGGCGTAATTGTGGTTGAAGCAACAGGCATTCGCGACATTCCCAGTGGGCCGCTATTACGTATCGGTGACGATCGATTTTTACCGGGCCTTAGACAATTGGTTGACGTCGTTCGCGAGGCAAGCGATGGACAAACAAAGTTGTTTATCCAAATCATCGATTTCTTACGCATTAATCGCCGTCCGCCAGCGGAAAAGTACTTCCAAAAGTATTTGCAGGTTACGGACGAACATCGCGCGTATTTTGACGGAGAGCTGGACGATGACGCCGTAAGATTAAAGCTCCCGGAATTGAATGACGAAGCGCTCTGCGAGGTTCTCAGTCGTCGAGAGTACGAGGCTTATACAGCAGGCTATCGTGAGCGCGTGACGGATACGTCTCTGCCACATATTAAGGAGCTGCCCGAAGTTTTGCCGCAATTATTTGCCTCGGCTTCGTTGCGCGCGCAAGAAGTGGGCTTTGATGGCATTGAGTTGCACTACGCGCATGCTTATACGATGGCATCGTTTCTTTCTGCAAAAAATACTCGGGAAGATGGCTACGGTGGCGATTTGGCAGGACGGGCCAGGTTGCCGTTGGAAGTCTACAGGGCTGTTCGCGAGGCTGTCGGCGACGATTATGTCGTGGGTTGTCGTTATCTCGCTGATGAGATTATAGACGGTGGATCAAACGCTAATGATGCGGCCTATTTCGGTGTCGAGTTCGCACGCGCGGGCATGGATTTTCTTTCCTTGTCTCGGGGTGGAAAATTTGAGGATGCGAAGCAACCCAAAGTTGGCGCGGCCGCCTACCCATACACCGGTCAAAGTGGCTATGAATGCATGCCGCAGTATATTTCAGATGAGCAAGGCCCGTTTGGTCGCAACCTACCCGCAACGACGCAGGTAAGAAATGCTGTGCGAGATGCCGGATTTGAGACGCCTGTGGTTGGCGCTGGCGGCGTTCACGGCTTCATTGAGGCGGAACGCATCATTCGTGATGGTGAGGCTGACATCGTTGGCTCTGCGAGACAATCTATTGCCGACCCAGATTGGTTTCTCAAAATGAAGCTTGGGCGTGGTGATGATATTCGTGTGTGCATTTATTCTAATTACTGTGAAGCGCTGGATACTCGTCACAAGCAGGTCACTTGTGAGCTTTGGGATCGAGAAGACAAAGATGCACCGGGGGTAACGCTGTCATCAGATGGCAAACGTCGGCTGCTACCGCCTCCCTGGGAGGGCCGCGACGAGTGACGGTAAAACGCGGGTTTTCAACGGTATTTCAGGCGTTCGAAGCTGCTGTTAAGAGGCATGCAACCCGTCCGTTCTTGCGCGTACCGGCGATCAGTAGCGGCACTTATGCAGATGACGCAGTCGAGTATTCCTATGCGGCAGCCCATCTTTGTGTTTTGAGATTGATTTCGGCTTACCAGGAACGTTCGCTCGTTCCCGGAGATCGGGTAGCGCTAGCCTTTGATAGCCGCCTCGAAACTTACCTGCACCTGCTTGCGCTCAACGCGCTCGGAATCAGTATTGTGCCTCTTAATTCGTCTGCAACCGACTCTGATATTTCGCACATTGTTAGCCATAGTGATTGTCGCCTCATTGTTGTTTTGCCGGAGTATCTCGATCGGCTGAAGTCCATCGCAGCTGACATAAATGATTGCCAGGTGATTGCAGAAGCCGAACTTGTCCCAGTTGATTCCGATATGGACCTTGTGGCATCTGATCTGATGACAGAAGCGGCACTGCTTTACACATCCGGTACCACCGGAAAACCTAAGGGTTGCATGCTGTCGAATGAGTATTTTCTTGGAATCGGATATTGGTACAACGATTTGGGTGGCATCTGTAATTTGGATGAGAATGATCGACTGCTAACCCCCTTGCCGCCAAATCACATGAACGCGCTTTGCACCTCATTTCCGGCAATGCTGCTTTGCGGCGGTTGCGTCATACAGGTAGATCGTTTTCATCCACGCAGCTGGTGGCAAACGGTTCGGGAAGAAGACGCGACCATCATTCATTGTCTCGGTGTAATGACGGCCATTCTCTTGACGCTACCAGAAGCGGTTGACGACGATTTCACGGATCAGATTAAGTTTTGTTTTGGTCCGGGTTCAGATCCGCGTCATCAATTGGTATTTGAGAAGCGTTTTGGATTTCCCTTGGTCGAAGCATGGGCCATGACTGAGTCGGGATCAGGCGGGATTACGATTGCCCACCAGGATCCACGCCATGTTGGGCAACGATGTATAGGCAGGCCATTTGATACGACCGAATGCCGAATTGTTGACGAGAAAAGTACGGACGTTGTGCCAGGCCAGACTGGCGAGCTTCTGGTTCGATCGAAAGGCGATAATCCGCGCAAGAGATTCTTCAGTGGCTACTACAAAGATGAGGTGGCGACAGAGGCAGGCTGGGATGGCGGCTGGTGGCATACCGGAGACGTGGTCCGAGAAGGGGAGGACGGGTGTCTTTTTTTCGTCGATCGACGCAAAAATGTCATCCGTCGCAGTGGCGAGAACATCGCCGCCGTTGAGGTTGAAGCGACCTTGCTGCAGCATCCGAACATTTTGGCCTGTGCTGTTTGTGCTGTTCCAGATGAGATACGAGGAGACGAGGTTTTCTCCTTTATTATCAGTGACAAAGAGCTCCGGGCAGAGGATATTTTCGACCATTGTCTGGCGAATCTGACATACTTCAAAGTCCCAGGATATATTGCCTTCGTGCCCACTCTTCCCTTGACCGCTTCACAGAAAGTTAGCCGCGGTGAAATCAAGACGCTGGCCCGAGCGCGCCTAAACGAAGGCGATTGCACAGATTTGCGGTCGCGGAAGAGAAGAACCCATTCATAGTGGCAAGTCTTAGTAGAAAGCGAACTGGGTATGAAGGCATCGTTGTCGCGGCGCCGGTTAGCATTCCCTATGAGCGTTATTCGCCGGAACCGGCCCATTGGTGGCTTGCGAAAGCATTGTCCCAGCTTGGCAAGATGAGTGGTGTCGGCCCCGAGGATGTCGACGGATTATGCGTCTCATCATTTAGCCTGTTTCCCGATACTGCTGCGGGTTTAACGCAACACTTCGGCGTAACGCCTCGTTGGCTCGATCATGTCCCGACGGGTGGAGCATCCGGCGTCATCACTTTACGTCGTGCCGCTCGCGCGGTTCAGTCCGGCGATGCAAACGTCGTTGCGTGTCTCGCTGGAGACACGAATCATGTCGATTCATTTCGTTCGATGTTGACGACCTTTAGCCGCTTCTCGCAAGACGCCTCTTACCCTTACGGGTCCGGCGGCCCGAATGGCAGCTTCTCTTTGATGACCAGCCACTACATGAAAACCTACGGTACGCGGCGGGAAGATTTCGGAAAAATTTGCGTCGCGCAACGCGATAACGCATTGCAATACCCGGGCGCACTGATGAACAAACCGTTAACGCTGGATGAGTATATGAATGCACGACTCATTGCCGATCCC
>JABIUH010000028.1 GCA_018701055.1 Woeseia sp.
GTAATGGCTGATGTGCGAGAATATGTGGCGGTGTATTACAACTCAAAGCGCCTGCATTCGACGCTCGGGTATACAACACCGATGGATTACGAAAGAGCTCTTAACAAAGTGTCCGGAATTACTTGACCACTTCATGGTGAGCCCAGTTAGAACAAGCATACCGATTACGATTGGCAGTGTCGAAATCTTAAAACGATTCATTTCTTACTCCTAAATAGATAAGTACTTCAATTTTCAGGAGCAGAATACGTCCGACTCCTACGCAAATGGTCTCTAAGCCATATCCGTTTGTATCGGTTCGTAACAGACGCTCAGCTAACGTAAAGGCGCATCCAAAAAATTATCATGCGAGGCTGTCGGGGCAATAAACTTAACTATTGTTATGGGGATCAGCGATTCAAGTATGCGAGCGTCTCAGGTGCGAATGGGACGGGCTCGCGATTAATCAACGACCGTAAATCGCCGTCTGTTGCTGTATTACCTGTCGCTAGCATCGTCAACTGGTCGCGAGTCGCCGGGAATGCTGGTATCCAATCAAGTAGTGTTGCAGCCACTTTCATCAATACGATTGGCATTGGCAGAATAATCTTTTTCTTACCGACAGCTCCTGCGATAGATTCCAACATCCAAGT
Source organism: Woeseia sp. (assembly GCA_018701055.1). Lineage (GTDB taxonomy): Bacteria > Pseudomonadota > Gammaproteobacteria > Steroidobacterales > Woeseiaceae > SZUA-117. The sequence continues at coordinate 633 of JABIUH010000028.1, forward strand.
CCAGGAGACTTTTTGCGGTCCACCGAGTGAATATTCATTACGAATTGCCGCAGACTTGTCGAGGGAGCAAACGAATGCATCGGCAACGTCTTTGACGTAAACTGGCGTCATCATAATTGCGCCGGTGGATGGTTTTAGTCCGGTGTGAAACCCAATAGCAGGGATGGGCGCGCAAATCATGTCGCGATAGAGCTGAGTCGCTATTTCGGTCTTACCACGCGGGTCGCCAAAAATAACGGATGGCCGAAATATCGTGTAAGCCAGATCACTTTGTATGACATACGCTTCAGCTCTACACTTGGTTGCCTGATATGGTGTCTTCGGTGGATGAATACCGTTCGCGCTCATTAAAATAAAACGCTTTACCCCGGCTCTAGCCGCCGCATCGACCACGCTGACGACGCCGCGATAATGGGCGTTTTCGAATGATGTGCCTTGGCGGGGATTTTCGCGCAGGATTCCAACATTGTAGATAACGGCATCGCATTCGTTGAGCGCTTCTTTGATCGACCGTTGATCTGACAATGATCCTGTAATGAGTCTACACTCATCGCTGCGAGAGACTTTCGTTTCACTGCCGGGACGCACTAAAAGGGATGGTTTGTGTTCAGCTTCAATGAGCGCATCAACTAGGTATCCGCCTACGAATCCGGTACCACCGATAACCGCTACGCGCATGGCATTGTCACTGTTGTCGCATCCCTCGGGATTAAATGACTATTTTGGCGCAGTGTGGTCAACGTATATAAGCTCGTCAGTCGGAAAATTCAAATTCTTGGCTTTGTTAACAAGTGCGGACAAAACGTCCTGGTCGAGTTTTGGTGAGCGCGCCAGTATCCATAAGTATCCCCGATCCGGTCCGGCGACAAGCGCATACTGGTATCGATTTTGATCCAGTTCAATAATGTTATAGCCACCATAAAACGGTCCGAAGAAAGACACCTTTAACTGGCCGACATCGGGTTCGCCGACGAAATAAGCCTTACCCGATGCGTCGTCCCACCTGTCTTTCCTGACGTCATAGCCCCTGTTAACAACACTCACACCACCATCGTCGCGCATGCTGTAATTCGCGGTGACATTGGTCATGCCACGCTCGAAACTGTGATCGAACCGAGCAATTTCGTACCAGGTGCCAAGATAGCGATCGAGCTCAAATCCGGCGACGACTTGTACTCCATCGGGTACGCCTGCACAGCCGGCATGCAATAAGGCAGTCAGCAGTGTCATTGCCGTTAGCGAGGTTTTGCGCCGAATTTTCATTACTTTTTTGTGCTCCATTGGCGTTATAGCCAGATCGTTTTGCAAAAACTTCTAAAATTGCCTGGAGTCGTAGGCCCAGTGCAGTAAGGCCTGGCGCTGCCGCGGACGACAAGAAAAATCGCACCGTTCGCAATATTTTTTGACTTGTGCGATATGGCGGCTCATCGCCCGCCAGCGATTTATCTGTCTATGATCATCTGAACAACGACGCCCCATAAAGTAGCGGCAGTAGCATATGAAACCATCCACGCGGATCATCCGAATGGATCCACCCCTTCTTATTCCACTCTCAAAACAACTGGGATGCGTTAACGCCAAATAGATTCAGATCGGGATCATGGCGCTCTGCACATAATTTGGCATCAGCGAACCAGTCCTACGGGAATTCGTTTCCACAATCAGTCATGTACTTTCCGCCGAAAATGTCAAATTCCAGCATCAATTTTGGCGATAATTCCTGTCGAAATTCATTTTGGAAATTTTCTCCCATAGGCTCCGTGCAATCGTAAACATAGTCTGACTGCATTAGGTCATTGACAGCAATTCGTCTCTTACTCATTCGAAAAACCTATCGCACCATTTCGTACCGGTACGTTAGGCTCGCCTCCTTTCTTTCTGTGTTGCACTGCGGTGCACATTCAGAAGACGTAAGTAATTGTAGCGAAGCCCCAATCCGGCCAACAGAGTGCCGTCATGATCACCCAATCCGGCGAGTGAGGGGCTATCACTTTAGGGGGGCAGATTACGAGGAAAATGAAAGTAACTTATCTCACTGTTATGTGTCCAAAAATCATTGGATGCAACAGTAACAGCGAGTCCGAGCCAGTGAAACCGATCGCTGCCCATCGTTACATGAAGTTACGAATTAGTGACCAATCACATAGTGGAGATTGGCGGAATAGGGCATCCGAAATGTCGTGGCAGGGCAGAGTGACATCTCTTGAAAAAACAGGCCGCGACTGGAAAGGCTTGTTAATCGTCCGGACAGTCCGCTGAAAGTTTTGAAAATTCATGTCGACTGTGCGTCAATTCCAACGGTTGGCCTATCTGATTCTCCGCGAATGGCGACTTCTAAGTGCTAACAGGCTCGTCGACTGGCTCGATCAGGCGGTCAGATACAGAATTAGAATCGCGTACCAGGCGAATAAAACTGTCAGAAACTCGAACCATGCCGGCTTGAGTGCGATCAGCAGTACCAGAATGCAGCCAACTATCGGAAACATAAACGAGAGCAGCGGCGGATTACCGAACATCGTAATGTTGACGTATGGTCCGATACAGAAATAGCCAAGCATTGAGAGCGCCGAAAATCGCCCGAGTGAGCGACTGTGCGTGAGGAAAACCAGTTCCTTATCGTTGGAAAGATCGTAGTCCTCAGTTGGCAACGCGAGATCAGCTGCGCCATAAACGAATATCGTACCAATCACCAGAATGAAGAAATCGATGATCGTCCATTCCACGACCGTGCGCAGCTCCCAACCGACCCACCATAGCTGCAATATGAAGAGAATGATAACCGCGGCCCACAACGCGGTCGCCCAATGAAACGTTACGCGCTTATACGCACGAACCAGCCCGGCGGCTGAATGAAGCAGACGCGTGAGCGCCAGGCCTAGAATTACCGAGATGGCAATGAATACGTATTCATGCTGAGTCATTTGGTGAAGGATCCTGTGGTACTTTGGAAATTCAATGTTATTCACCCTTTAGGGTGACATGGCCCTCTGATGGAACACAATCCAAGGTCGCCCGCGGTCAATTAAAAGTCCTAACGTGCATTGAATTCGTCGAGATACGTTAGATTTATTACGCTTGGCTTACGGTCACTTGTGTTTTCTCTGTTCTGAAAATGAGCGTATCGGTGATTGATGAGCTTGAATTGGCTGGCCGGTTAGTCCACCGCCTGTCTGCTGGTTCTGACCAGTATTAGCGGTCAGGCATTTCTCTCTGCCGCATCGGCATGCTATCGATCAGGGCGAAGATTTCTGCCATTGACGTAGCTACTTCACCTGAAAACTTGATTGAGCCGTCCTTGCCGATCAGTCTCAGTGCGAATGAGCCGGGGCGAATGTCCAAAGCCTCCCGTGCAGTGACGGTTTCTCCGGTCGTCAGTTCTCGATTCTCGGCTGTAGAAATTTCCTCGTCTAACAGTGTCACTAGTACTATGTCGCGGCTGGCGAATTCATCTCGCGTTAACGTCACAGCATCGTGCTGTTCTATCAGATTACGATCATCTTCGGTTGGGGCGCTGACTATGAGAACGCGGTTTTTCCATTGGTACTGCATAAGTGTAAAGGGTGCGTCCTCTGAATAAGCATGTACGGTGGCCAAGCTCAGTTTAAAAGGGCCATCTTGATTATCGTAGATCATCAGTCCCATTCCTGTAATCTGACCGGGGTCGAGTGCAGGTCCACTGTGTTGCTTCCCGCGGTACCTTGGAATGAAGCTGGAGAAGGGAATGTTGACTATGTTCCAGTTACCGTTTCCGGTGTCGAAATCAGCCCAATACCTAACTTGCCTGCCACGCGAGCGCGCGGCGGTTGCCAATTGCCAGATATAACGACGGCCATCACCCCTTACGTATAACTGGATTCCAACGTGACTCGATAAATCCAATTGCAAAGGACTTGTGCGGATGGAACTGAATCCGCCACCGTTCGTGTTGGTGCGACCTTCGAAGTTAATTTCTCCTTGTGTTTGAGCGAAATAGCCCTTGCTCCGTCCTCCCATAACGTTATCGTTCACCATGTACCAGCCCAGGTCAGAACTGTTCGAGGTGAAGTCGGTCAGCATGAGTTCGCCCTCGGGACGAGAATCGGAAGCGGCAAGTGGCAAACTGGGTAGAGTCATCAGCAATAGTCCAAATAACAATGAAATTGGTGTCATGTCTAATCGCTCAATCCTTGTAGGCCAGCAAACTATTTTTCGTTTGGGGGAGCAGTAAGATCCATTGCCGGCAACTGGTTGAGGTCTGATCACCCAGCATTGCGGCGGCATGCAGCGAGCGGCTCAGCGCGTTGGCATACAACCGTTGGTAGTAAGGAAGCCTACTGACGTAGAAAGGCAGTATATCTTCGAGCGTAAGATTGGTATCCAGCATCTCAGCGAATGCATCATAGAATCGACCAATCGCGTCGGATACTGGGTTGGCTTGGGCTAGCAGATGGGACGGAGCGATCGTCCATGTCATGTCGCGTTGCAGTACACACGTCCCGGCAAAACCGGCGCGTCTTTCATTTGACCACTCTTCGGGTGCGATGAGACTCAGGGACCACTCGTCATTGATCCAATAAAGGTGATTTGCTGCACCGACCACTGGCCGAAACTTGAACGTCGCAGACAGGACAAGCATCGATGTGAAGAATTCGCTCAGTAACTGGCGTCGTGACTTCGCGACAACACGGCTCGGCGCAGACTGATACCAGTCGAGTAGAAACCCGTTTAGGCCTTTGCCTTCCGGGTTGCCACCTGTCTTGCCTATGATGGTCGTATTGCCAGATTTGAAATGATTCAGTTCGCTCATAATGTTTCCTAATATACGGAATTTGAGGTTGGTTAGACGAAAGAGAAACAACTTGTTACTCGCAATGGGTGAATGAGCTCAATTACGCAATGCGCCGATTGTCACGTGCGCTGACCTCGGCACGTATTGGCTAATTGGGGCGCTACAGACGTCCGTCAATGAACCGATTCGGCTCCTACATCAGTTCTTGGAAGTCGACTCTGGCGCTGACGTTGCAATGAAGGTCGAGCGGGACGCCTTCCTTCTATTGGGTACTTTGATGCAACTTATTGGCCTTATTATTTTAATTAATATTTTTTACTTATAATGTGACAATGCTCAAAATGAAAATCACAACAGTAGATAAAGCCGTATTTCGACGCATGCCATGGGTTAATGGAGGCGGGGAGACCACAGAGCTATATTCTCATGTGGAGGATAGTTCTGGCCGCATGCTATGGCGCATTAGTATGGCGGATGTGTCGGCTGCGGGCCCATTCTCTCATTTCGAGGGATACGACAGAATTCTAGTCTTGCTGGAAGGTCATGGACTTAGTCTTTCCTATGCGGATGGTGGCAATTCTCAGTTACGGCGCCGATACGACTTTGCCAAATTTCGAGGTGACATTGAAACATTCGCCACCGTCAGCGACGGGCCTATTCGGGATTTCAATGTAATTGCTAATCGCTCAAGTTTTAAACCTGACGTCTCAATTGTTCAAAGTGGCGACAACGTTTCCATTTTACCAAACACGCAAATTGTTACTGTCTATTCTGTCGAGCGCGATGTTGTAGTTGAAGCGCCAAACAAACACAGCAGCTCGCTGTTGTTAGGAGACTTGCTCGTTATTGAAAATCCAATGGAGGGCGATTGGAATATCAGCGGATCAACAAGCATTTTCGTTCACCTTTTGCCGACTGAATAAAGTTGCAGCACGAATACCTCGACTGTATTTTCATTGGTGTCGAGGGAGAGATGGCAGTACACCAACTTGAATCGCTAGTAACCACGACAGTCCTCTAAAAGGAATTGAGACTTTTCAGGATAAAGTTCGATCTAAGCTGCACTTTGCTGATCAGCTCAGTATCATTCCGGATCGGCAGATCTGGCAGAACCAATTTGACGCTAATTTTTTAGTACAAATTAACATGCGGCACACGCCTTCGAGTTAGTGCTAGAGTTCCTCCTTAATGCAAAACACGACGAAGTAACCTATCTTGCCTTCCTCCAAGAACTTTCACGATCTCAAACTGAAACCGGACTTACTCGGCAACCTTGCCGATCTCGGTTATACCGAGATGACTCTGGTACAGGCCGAGACTCTGCCGTTGTTACTCGCTGGTGTAGACGTGCTAGCACGTGCGAAGACGGGCAGCGGAAAAACCGCCGCCTTTGGTTTGGGCATTCTCAATAGGTTGGATGTGGCATCGTTCAAGGTACAGGCGCTGGTGTTATGTCCCACCCGCGAATTGGCCGATCAGGTTGCCAAAGAAATCCGCCGTCTCGCCCGGTCTATTCCAAACATTAAAGTGTTAAGTGTTTGCGGAGGTGCACCGTTACGCGATCAAACAGCGTCACTACAA
>JABIUH010000209.1 GCA_018701055.1 Woeseia sp.
ATCCTTGATGACGGCAAAACCGCCCGCCATATCGCCATAAAGGGTTGCATAGCCGACCGCCATTTCGCTTTTGTTGCCGGTCGTCAGCAACATACGGCCAGATTTATTGGAGATCGACATCAATAACAAGCCGCGGCAGCGAGCTTGAATATTTTCTTCGGTTACATCCGCTTCCTGGCCTTCAAATATCGGTTCTAATTGAGCAATAGTTGCTTCGTAAATCGGCTCAATTGTTATCACGTCGTAGCGTATTCCGAGCAATGCTGCCTGCTTAGCAGCATCTTCCTGACTCATGTTGCTCGTGTATCGAAACGGCATCATCACCGCGCGAACCTGATCAGCGCCGAGTGCATCGCACGCAATTGCCAAAACCAATGCCGAATCGATACCGCCTGACAAACCTAGAATTACGCCTGGAAACCCGTTCTTGCGCACATAGTCTCGAGTACCGCACACCAAAGCCTGATAGTGGCTTTCAACGTCCGACAATGCAGGTGCCACTGCGCTTCCTCTCGGTGCAACGCCTGCAGCATCCGCAATCAGTTCAACCTGATACATACCTTCTTTGAATCGTTCCGCGCGAAATGCGAGATCGCCATTGGCATCCATCGCGAAGGATCCGCCATCGAAAACCAATTCGTCTTGACCACCCACCATGTTCAAATAAACAACGGGAATACCGACCTCTTTGATTCTACTTTTTACGGCGCTTTCTCTATAGCGCTGGCAATCGTGTTCATAGGGCGAGCCGTTGATGGCGACGATTACCTCGGCACCCGCGGCACGACTTGCGGCCACCGGGCCACTCTTCCACATGTCTTCACAGATGTTGATGCCGACGCGAATTCCATTTAGCGAAAAAACCGATGCTTCCTTTCCGGCGACAAAATATCGTTGCTCATCGAAGACGCTATAGTTTGGTAACAAATGTTTGCGATATTGTGCGAGAACGGCGCCATCCTTAAACACTGCGCAAGCGTTGTAGATCGCGTCGCCGTCGTACTCTGGATAACCAACCAACACCGCAATGCCGCGAATGGAGTCGCGAATGGTCTGCAGTGCATCGTCCACTCGACGTTGCAGCCCAGAATGAAAGAGTAAATCTTCAGGCGGATAACCGCTAACGCTAAGCTCTGGAAATACGACCAAATCTGTGCGCATTTCATTGTGCGCGCGTTGTGAATATTCGATTATTTTTTGCGTATTGCCCGAGACATCGCCAACGACAAGATCAACTTGCGCCAGTGCGACGGAGATTTTTTCCTTCATGGCTTAAAGATTGCTCTAAAGATGAAAATTTAGCCAATCAATTTGGCTATTAGAACTATAGCGTAATACTCAATAGTAACGACCTAGCCCAATCAGCCGTTTATGAGTTCCATCATTTTGCTGCCGAGCTCAGCAGGTGATCTTACGGTCGCGACACCCGCCGCTTCTAAAGCTTTGAATTTATCATTTGCAGTGCCCTTGCCTCCCGCGATAATAGCGCCTGCATGTCCCATGCGCTTACCCGCAGGGGCAGTTACGCCCGCAATGTATGCAACAACAGGTTTGGTCACGTCCGATTGTATAAACTCGGCGGCCGCTTCCTCATCGGTGCCACCAATCTCACCCACCATTACGACACCATCGGTATCGTCATCCGCCTGGAATAACTCCAGACATTCGATGAAACCTAAGCCCCGCACCGGATCACCCCCGATACCGACGCAAGTGCTTTGCCCCAGGCCGTTTTGCGTCGTTTGATAGACAGCTTCGTACGTCAAAGTACCAGAACGTGAAACAACGCCGATTCTACCTTTCTGATGAATAAAGCCCGGCATGATGCCAATTTTGCACTCCTCCGGTGTGATAATTCCTGGACAATTTGGCCCGATGAGGCGGCAGCTATAGCTACGCAAGGCAGATTTAACTTTCACCATATCGAGAACCGGAATGCCCTCGGTAATACAGACGATCAAATCGACACCCGAGTCGGCTGCTTCGAGTATTGCATCCGCCGCAAAAGGTGCAGGAACATAAATCATGCTCACGTCTGCGCCAGTGTGCTCGACTGCCTCGCGCATGGTGTTGTAGACGGGCACGCCAAGGTGCTCTTCACCGCCGCGCCCGGGTGTTACGCCTGCAACAACATTGGTGCCGTAATCGATGCACTGCTCAGTATGGAATGATCCCTGATTGCCGGTAATACCCTGACAGATGATCTTGCTGTTCTTATTAACCAATATGCTCATTAGACGGGTATTCCTGTTACCGATTCGAAGCCGCAACGGCTTTTTGTGCAGCGTCAGTTAAATCTTCTGCTGCAATGATGTTCAGACCACTGTCGGCAAGTAGTGCCCGACCCTTGTCAACGTTGGTACCTTCAAGACGAGCAATTACCGGCACGCTGACGCCCACCTCTTTGACTGCGCTTATGATGCCTTCAGCGATCAAATCACAACGTACGATCCCGCCGAATATATTCACCAAAATTGCGGTCACGCTGTCATTCGAAAGAATTAGCTTAAATGCTGCAGCAACCCGCTCGCTCGTTGCGCCGCCGCCGACGTCCAAAAAGTTGGCCGGGTCTCCACCGTGTAGCTTGATAAGATCCATCGTAGCCATCGCGAGTCCTGCACCATTCACCATGCAAGCAATATTTCCGTCCAGCGAAACATAGTTGAGATCGTGCTTTGCTGCCTCGCGCTCCTTTTCGTCTTCCTGACTCGCATCACGCATTTCTTCGAGCCTTGATTGTCGAAATAGCGCGTTGTCTTCAATATTGATCTTGCCGTCCAGCGCGACAACATCACCGCCCTTGGTCACGATCAACGGATTGATTTCAACCAGGCTCGCGTCGCAACCCAAGAATAAATCGTAGAGTTTACTAATTAGAGCTGCGAACTGACGGCTTTGCGATTTATCCAAACCAAGACTGAATGCAAGCTGACGAGCCTGATACGGCTGTAATCCAGCATCCGACCCAATCGCCACTGTTAAAATCTGTTCGGGAGTGTCTGCGGCAACCTGCTCGATATCCACGCCACCGGCGGCCGAAGCAATGAATGACACTTTGCTGACTTCCCGATCGACTAACATGCTTAAGTAGAGCTCACGATCGATGTCCGAGCCTGCTTCAACATACACAACGTTAACGGGCAGGCCCTCGGGACCCGATTGGTGCGTCACCAACATCGTGCCCAGCATGTCGGTTGCGAATTGCCGCACCTCTTC
>JABIUH010000027.1 GCA_018701055.1 Woeseia sp.
ATCGGGACCCTGCTCTTCTTCACGGATACGCTGACCCATTTCGAAACGCTCGGCCTCATGTGCATCGTCACCATCAAACTCGACCCTGATCAGCGTTTCGGAACCCAAACCACCAATAAGTGCATTGCCTTGCCAATCAGGAAACATGTCACCGGAGTAAAACATTAATCCGCCTGGAGAAATCGCCGGGACCCAATAGGCTTTTGGTGGTTCAAACTCCGGCCGTGTGTCGTGATCAGGAATTTCCTCACCGCTGTAATGGTCGCCATTCGATACGATGGGGTAACAGTAGTTGTGCCCTCGCTGAACCAAATTGAGTTCATCACCATGCCGCGGGCCCATTTCCTGATTCCATAAGCGTCCTTGCGCATCAAAGACAAGACCTAATGGATTGCGATGCCCGAGTGACCAAATCTGAGCGGTCACGCCACCCTGATCCGAGAATGGATTGTTATCGGGCACGGTGCCATCGTCGTGTAAGCGAAGCACCTTGCCGAGATTCATTTGCATGTCTTGGGCTGGATCAAACTTTTGTCGATCCCCGGATGAAATGAATAGATACCCATCTGGCGAAAATGCGAGTCGGTGACCGTAGTGACCGCGCCCGGTGACCTTCGGATGTTGCCGCCAAATAACGGTCATATTGTTCAGTTCGCCGCCACCCGTCGCGTTAAGTGACAACGTGCCGCGCGCCACCGCTGCTCCGCGAGTGTCATCATCGCCCGCTTCTGCGTAGCTCAGGTAAACAACTTTGTTGTCGGCAAAACCTGGATGCAGCACAACATCACCCAACCCACCTTGCCCGCCATAATCGACATCCGGGACTCCAGGTAATGGTGCGGATTGCGCTCCGTCCTGCGTCACGATCAGTACGCGACCCGCTTTCTCAGTCACCAATAAGCGGCCATCGGGCAAAAAGGTCATTGCCCACGGCTCCTTGAGTTGCGATACAGGGGTTGCGTCAAATGGCCAGGAATCTTCGTCAGCGGTCGCACAGGCTGTCAGCGCAAAGCTCAAGATCACAAGGGATAGTCGATTCATTGCAAATCTCCAGACTTACTATTTTTGAATTGACGGGCCAAGTGACACTGCGACCCGCCGTGAACATACCCCGCATATTGCCCGAATCATTGTCACTCGCAAACACTTCGGCCCGAGAAGCCTGGCTGTTCCAGCCTTTTTAAATCAGTACACTGTGACGCTCTCAAGAAATCAAACTGTAGGGGATATTCATGCTTACCCGACTCGCGACGTTACTTTCTATTTGCCTGCTTCAATCCGCTAGCGCCGATGACGTCGTCGACCGTACGGGAAAGTGGGACGTCAATGGACCGCTGGGATCGGTTCCCAAGGACCTGAACTTTTCGACCAGCGAAGGTACCTGGATGAATCTGGATGTTCATCCTGATGGGACCACGATCATTTTTGATTTGTTGGGCGACCTCTACGTAATGCCGATTGCCGGTGGAGATGCAACGCGTCTCACCAGCGGTGCGGCCTACGATTTTCAACCGCGATTTAGTCCTGATGGCGGACAAATTCTTTTCACGTCTGATCGTAGTGGCATCAGTACTGTCTGGATTGCTGACTACAACGATGCAACGCTATCGGAATACAAGAACGTTAACGATGGCAGTGATCGAACGTTCGATGGAGCCAATTGGACGCCGGATGGCAATTGGATCATGGCGCGACAACGCATCACCGACGTTAGCTCTATCGGCATCGCCGAAATGTGGCTGCTGCATAAAGATGGCGGCAGTGGCATCAAGATAGTCGATAACAAAGCGGAAACAGATTCGTTCCACGCGAGCGCGGATGGCCGTTACCTCTATTACGGCGAAAGCGGACCGTTTTCATACGGGCGCAATCCATACGGTCCAATCTGGTCGATCAGTCGCTATGATCGCAAAACCGGCGAGAAAAGGCCTGTTAGCGGTGGTAATGGAAGCAGCGGAAGTCCGGTCCTAAGCCCGGACGGACAACGCATTGCGTTTGTTCGTCGCGTGGGCAGTGACTCGACGATTTGGATTCACGACCTACAAAGCGGCGCCGAAACGCAGCTCTGGGACGGACTGGATCGGGATCAACTGGAAGCGTTCGGTACGCATCATATTTACCCCAACTACGATTTCACGCCGGATGGCTTAAGCCTTGTTGTGTGGGCCGGTGGCAAGATAGTGCGGGTTCCTATTAACGGTGACGCAGTGAGCGACATTCCCTTCACTGCTAACGTCGAACTGAAATATCACACGCCGCTGCGGTCAAAAAACGACCCTGCGCCGGACACGCTGCAATCGAAGATAATTCGTTGGCCGGTGATCAGCCCAGATGGTGAGACCCTGGTTTTTTCTGCGCTAGGCCGGCTCTATCAAATGAGCCTGCCAGACGGAGAGCCGAGACGAGTCACCAACCAAGAAAAGCCCGAGTTCGCGCCAACCTTCTCGCCAGACGGACGGCGCGTCTTATTCACGTCGTGGACTGACGATAACGGTGGAGCACTACAAGAAATCAATTTACGTGGACGACCGGGTGCGCCGCGAACACTCTATGAATCGCGCGCACAACTGGTTAATCCAGCGTACTCGCCAGACGGCGATCAGTTACTTGTCGTCGCGGGTAGCAATGTCAGCAGTCGCGGTGGAGATCTTGGCGCCGAAGGACGACACGATATATTGCTGCTGAATAGCAACGGTCGCGGCGCGACAACGGTCATCGTATCGACTGCCAACCGCGGTTCGCAGCGACGGGTTTCGCGGCCGACATTCTCAGCAGACGGAACGCGCATTTGGTATTTCGATGACGAGAAAAATGCAGGCGGCGAACGTGGCGCGCGTATGCCCGCGCCAACCGGATTGAAGTCGATTCGACTCGACGGGACAGACAAAAAGACACACGTAACGTTTCGTTTCGCGCAGGAAGCCATCGTTAGCCCTGACGACAGTTTGATCGCGATATCGGAGTTACACAACGCCTATGTCATGCCGATGCCACAGGTAGGTGAAACGATCGCATTCGACCCAAACAGCGCGACGCTCGCCTTCCAACAACTAACTGAAGACGGCGGTGAGTGGGTGACATGGAGTCATGACGCAAAAACCTTGAGTTACGGCTTTGCCAATCGAGTCACCCGTCTGCCCAGCGACGAATTCAGATTCGGGGGCAAAGCGAAACCGAGAGATCTCGGCGACAATGGAATTTTGGTTCAATCCCTGGGAATCGACAGTCAAGGTCAATATCGATTCTCTGATGATAATCTAAGCTTCGATACGCTTAAGTCTGAATTGTCGCCTACTTGGAGCAATGCGAATCACGTGCGAATGGATGTGACCGTTGCCGACGATGCGCCGTATAGCGCTTGGCATGAACTGGAAGACTGGGCGGGTGACGCGAAAGTTTCCCTCAAAAAGATAAGCGCCAGCGACAAAGAGGACGACGACGCACACGAATCGAATCGCGAAGAATTCACAATCAACCTTACCGTTCCACGTGCGAAACCTTCGGGTGTCGTGGCATTAAGTGGTGCACGCATCGTTACGATGAATGGCGATTCAGTCATCGATGACGGCGCGATTGTTGTCAGAGACAACCGCATCGTCGCAGTCGGACCAAGCGATGAAATCGACATTCCTGCCGATGCGAAACACTTCGACGTCACCGGAAAAACAATCATGCCGGGCATCATCGATGTGCATGCACATTTGGGCTATGGCGTGTTAGATGTAAACCCGGAGAAAGAGTGGCGCTATTACGCGAACCTCGCCTACGGAGTGACCACAACACACGATCCATCGGCGAGCACGCATACCGCATTTGGCCAAGCAGAAATGATCGAAGCCGGGCTGATGGTTGGACCACGAGTATTCTCAACCGGATTTATCCTATTTGGCGCAACCAATTCTGATATGGCGGTCATCAACAGTTATGCCGACGCTCTGTCACATGTGCGGCGACTAAAATCCCAGGGTGCGTTCAGTGTAAAGAGTTACATGCAGCCAAGAAGAGAACAGCGCCAGTGGGTAATACGCGCCGCGGCAGCTGAGAACATGTTGGTCATGCCTGAGGGTGGTGGCGATTTCCCGGTGAACGTCGGCATGTTGTTGGACGGGCATAGTGGTATTGAACACTCGTTGTCCGTCGGTCAGATCTATAAAGATGTCGTTACGTTGTTCGCAGAAACACGCGCTGGTTACACCGCGACGCTCCTGGTTGCTTACGGCGGTCAGGAAGGCGAAAAGTATTTTTACCAACATGACGAGGTGTGGAAGAACGAGAAACTACAATCGTTCTTCCCGCCGCGACAAATTGATGCACGGGCGCGACGACGGTTGATGTCAGAAGACAGCGACTACAACCACATGTTGGTCGCGGCAGGACAGAAGAAAATATCTGATGCAGGCGGTCTTATTAATCTTGGCGCACACGGTCAGTTGCAAGGTCTGGGTGCGCATTGGGAATTGTGGGCCATCGCGCAAGGTGGCATGCGACCGCATGATGCTTTACGGGCTGCGACCATTAATGGCGCTGAATACCTCGGCATGGAAGCGGACTTGGGCTCTATTGAAGTTGGCAAGCTCGCCGACTTCATCGTCCTAGATCAGAACCCGCTGGACAATATCCGCAACTCTGAACGCGTTAGCATGACTATTGTAAACGGCGTGGTATACGACGCGAACAGTATGGATCAACTATGGCCGCAAACCATTGAACGTGGGAAGTTTCATTTCGAATAGGTCCGACGTTTGCGTTTGAGTTTGATTTTATGCAGAGTCGACTTTCGATTGCCGGCTCCGCAACAACCATAACGTCGCGAATTGTGTTGTAACGACGAGCAGCAAAATCCAGTCGATTTGAGTTAGTCCGGCCACGATAAAACCGAAAAATGCTATAGCTCCATTAGTCAGCGCGTACGGCAACTGGGTGCGAAAATGTTCGAGTGGCGTCGTTCCTGCTCCCGTCGCCGAAAGAATGGTTGTCTCTGAAATAGGCGAGGAATGATCCCCGAATAGGCCGCCGGACAACACAGCCCCGATAACAATCGGAAGCGGCGCGCCTGTCGCAATCGCAGCCGGTATCGCCAACGGCATCATGATGATGATGGTGCCCCAAGACGAACCCGTGGCAAACGAAATGATTGCGGCAAGCAGGAATGCCACGGCCGGGAGGAGTCCCGACGGAAGTCCATTGCGAGCCAGTTCGGCAACATACGCGCCGGTGCCAAGCGTCTCGCTTACGCTCCCCAGGGTCCATGCAAGCACCAAAGTTGCCGCTATTGGCATCATGCCGGTCATTCCATCTATGTAACGACCGAAAGTGCTCAGCAGGCCCTGGACTCGCATTGAAACCATCAACACAACCAGTACAACGGCAGCAAGAAAGTAAGCGGCGGACAATCCAGCCCTGAAGTCAGAGCCCGCAACCTGCTCAAACGGAAACCCATAATGATTTAACGTCGCGAACAGCGTTAAACCCAAAACCAGAAGGGGCAACCAGACCAAAATTGGTTTGGCATTTGAATGGTCCGCTTCTGGTGACTCAATTTCACTTGGCGGATTCATTGCTGCATTTCGCTCGGCGACCGCCATCGAACCGTAGTCAAACTTCAACAGGGTGAGTGCTGGCACCATCGCAATTGCGAGCCATGCGTATAATTGAAATGGGATAGCAGAAACAAACGCATCCCACTCTGACATTTCGATATCGGCCGCTGAAAATGCATCAGCGATGACACTCATGATAAATACACCCCAGCCAATGAAAGGAATGAGAATGGCGACGGGCGAAGATGTTGAATCGAGGATGAACGCGAGTTTTTGCCGAGAAATATTCAGACGATCAGTCAGCGGTTGAAATACTGGTCCGACGATGAGCGGCGTACCGAGATCAGAAAAGAAGATCATAATTCCGCCGGCCCAGGATGCGAGTTGTGCACGCGCTTTGCCCGCCACCCAGCGTGCAGCTACCGCGGCGAATGCCGTGCCGCCGCCGGAGAACTCAATTAGTTTCACGAAACCGCCAATAAATACCAGCAACACCAAAACGCTCGCGTTGTAGGTGTCAGCAACCTCCGGAACGATGTGGTGTCGCACCAAAGTCGGCACAAACAGCAACGCCGAGGTGTCGGCAACCATAGCGGCGCCGACGAACACGCCTGAGAACAAACCGACAAGCACATTGCGCACGGTCAGCGCGACGATCAATGTGACGAAGACTGGAATGAGAGAAGCAAAAGAGGGATCAGACATAGAAACGCATACTACCGAGGAAACTGGGTCAGAGCCCAATAAAGGGCTCTGACCCAGTTTTTACGCGATATTTGATTGTCGTGTAAGATTCCCGAACAACTTGTCACATCGCCATTAGACGGAAAACTTTGTGAATAAAAGCGCCTATCAAAAGTTCTTCATTGCTGCTGTTTCAACAGTATTTATTGTCGGAACGATCACAGTGGATGCGACGAGCCGCCATCCCGTTCGCGGCAACAACGGCGTCGTATCGTCTTCTTCGCGAATTGCGTCCGAAGTGGGTGTCGATATTTTGAAGCAAGGCGGCAATGCGGTAGATGCTGCAATCGCAACTGCTTTTGCGATGGCCGTTACCTGGCCTACGGCGGGCAATATTGGTGGCGGCGGATTTATGATTTATCACGGGGCCGATGGTGAGTCGACCGCGTTCGATTTTCGCGAGAAAGCACCGCTTGCCTCGACCAAAACTATGTATCTCGATGAGAACGGAGATATTCGCAATAATTCGAATCACGCCAGTATCTTGGCAGTTGGCGTACCGGGAACCGTCGCCGGCATGGAACTCGCCCATCAGAGATTTGGCTCGTTGGAATGGTCGGCCCTGCTGCAACCGGCAATTGACCTGGCGCGAGGAGGTATGCCAATTAGTTGGCAGCTACACGGCTCCTTTAAACGACTGAACAACTATTGGCAGCAGTACCCCAGTTCCGGCAAGATTTTCCTTCACGATGACGGATCGTTTTATCAACCTGATGAGATCTGGAAGCAACCTGATCTCGCGAAAACACTCGAACGCATTCAAGCGCATGGAAAAGATGGCTTTTACAAGGGTGAGACCGCGCAGTTAATCGCGGATCATATGACCGCAAATGGCGGGATTATCACCTTAAAGGATTTGGAGAAATACGAAGCTGTCGAACGCGAGCCTATCCGCGGCAATTACCGTGGCTATGAGATTGTAAGCATGCCGCCGCCAAGCTCTGGCGGAGTGGCAATAGTGCAAATGCTGAACATCCTGGAAGGCTTCGATCTCAAAGAAATCGGCCACAATTCAGCTCTGTATTTGCACTTACTGACAGAGGCTATGCGTCGAGCGTACGCAGATCGCGCCAATTTCCTTGGTGATTCTGACTTTAATGAAGACTTGCCTATTGCGACGCTCACATCGAAAGAGCACGCCGCGAAACAGCGCGAAACCATCATGATGCACTCGGCATCAGAAAGTGACCCCGCAAAATTTGCGCAGCTATACGAAAGCGACGAAACCACCCATTTTTCTGTGGTCGACAAGGACGGTAATATGGTGTCGCTCACCTACACGTTGGAAAACGGCTATGGCAGCAAGATCGTCGTCGAGGGTGCTGGGTTTCTACTGAACAACGAAATGGGAGATTTCAATGCGCAACCGGGCGTCACTAACGAGCGCGGCACAATTGGCACGATCGCTAATCAAATTCGGCCGGAGCAACGCATGTTATCGAGCATGTCACCAACAATCGTTGCGAAAGACGGCGTACCACTGTTCGCAACGGGCACGCCCGGTGGCCGTACTATTATTAATACGACATTGCAGACCATCCTGAACGTCATCGATCACGATATGAATATTGCCCAGGCGATTGACGCACCGCGTATTCACCATCAGTGGTTACCGAATGTCACGCGCATGGAATCTGGCTCGTTTTCGGCTGACACGGTCGCGCTGTACGAGCAACGCAATCACGTTATTCAATCGACGCGCAGTATTGGTACCGCAATGGGCGTTTATCGAGATCCGAAAACCGGCGTACTATCTGGGGCCGCTGATCCGCGAGCGGAAGACGGCGGTGCTGTCGCCTGGTAGTACCGGTAATCCGGGGTCAGGGTCACAGACTCTGACCCCAATCCTCATACATAACTAGAACGCATACTCAATCGAGACGGCACTCAGTCGATCGGTTTTCTCGCTACCGATGGGAACATCGCTGTTTTGCTTGATCGTGTATGACAACACCAAAGCAAAATTACCAAGCAACCGCGCTCGCACGGCACTAATCGACTCGATATAAGTGTTGTCGGATCCAGACTCAACAATAATATTCTGATCGAAACCGGCGGTTTCGCTGAAGATCCAGCTGTAGTTGACATTGCCGCGACCAATTACGCCACTCTCGGTCGTTCCGTCTGCAAGATCCGCACTACGATGACCTACACCCAGACCGACACTTAGCAAGTGCTTCGGGGTATCAATTAAACGATGCCCGTAACCCACCGCTTCGGTTAGTTGTTGATCAACACCACTGAATCGATCCTTACGCCAATCGACCGTGCCGAAAACGAAATTTTTCTCAGCCAAACTGTACTCCAACTTCCAACCGGCCTGGTAGGCCTCTGCGGTGCTTATCTCGCTGGCATCGGCGCCGTTCGACGACACATTAAACGCGTGCTTCCAATCATTCTTGGCATAACCAACACCCATCGTCGTGTTATAGCTCGTGGTCTCCGTGTTTCCGGAAGTACTTAAATAACCAAGCGAAGCAGCACCTGACCAGGAGCTCTCTTCTTCCGTCGCTGGTGGTGATTGAGCAAAAGGACTAGACGCAATCAACAGTATCGCGCCGACAAACATTCCTTTTCGGAACATGACGAAAGTCTCCAGTTTAGGAATAAGGGAATAGTCCGCAGGCGGTAAATCGCTGCCCAGCTTAGCCTGCGGTCGGCAATGCTAGGATATTTTGCTCGTCATTTCACTAAACTCGGCGCTATTTTGCCAACCGTGCAATATCAAAACCGCCGGACGTCCGGCCCTATTTTTACCACCAGGCCGTGCGCCGCAGCACATCTGCTAGGCTACGGCCCTCTAGAGAACCCGTGGAACAATTGATGAACGATCCGGACATAAATGCAGTAAATCAGGACTTCATTCGTTACGACCAGGTGGCTAAAGGCCACACTTACAAGCTGGCCGAAAGCTCAACTGATGAGTTCGACACGGATTATGAGATTCAAACCTTCGACTTCTCTCGTTTTTTACGGGGCAACGAAAACGAACGAAAATTATTTGCTGAAGAGTTTGGCGCGGCGGTGCAAGACATTGGATTCTCCATCCTCACCGGTCATGGAGTCGATAACGCGCTTTACGAAGAAATGAACGAACGCACTGAAGAGTATTTTGCGACCACCTCTATGGAAGACAAGATGCGCTTCCGCGCAGCGCGCCACGGCTCCGTCAGTCAGGGGTATTTTCCGATACGCGAAACGAGTGATATTCATCCAGATCTCGTAGAAGGATGGGTCTGGTGTCGACGCGCTTTCGATTTGCCGCAAAATCGCGAGGAAAAATTTAGATCGGAAGATTTTTGGCCGGATACTAAATTCGAACCCGTTTTTCGCGAACTCGTACTCGCGCATGAACGTCTAATTAAACCAATCACGCAGGCCATGTTCCAAGGCATCGGTTGCGACCCGCATCTTTATGACGCCAAGCTAACGGAAACCAATTTCGGATTACGTCTCAATTATTACCCACCTCTCGATGCCAAGGACGATGCGTCAGGCGCCGGACGACTATTGGGTCACGAAGATGTTGATCTGTTTACGATACTGCCCGCAGCGGAAGTCAGCGGACTGCAAGTATGGAATCACCATAGCGAGAAATGGGTGCGCCTCGATCCTCCCGCCGGCTCTCTGATTATCAACACTGGCGACTACATGCAACGCATAAGCAACGACCGCTTACCGTCAACGACACATCGCGTCGGAAAACCTATCGATGGTTCACATCGAAGCAAGCCCCGCATTTCATTTCCGATGGCGGTATATGTTTGGGAGGACGAAATTCTCGACGTCCTACCCGGTCTCGGCGAGCCGAAATACGAACCCATTCGCGCGATCGAATTTCACACCCACAGCACTGCCAAATTTTACGGGGACGACTACGCGGTAAAATAGTTTGCGCAGCAGCAAAGTTCGACAAAGCGTCGAAATAGAGCGCGCATTGCTCTACAGTCGCATTCTGCCAATCTAATAACAGGCGCTATATGACCGACCCGAGCTGGTATTCGATACTCCCGCCCATTCTCGCAATCATCCTGGCGATATGGACGAAACAGGTCATCTTGTCTTTGTTTGCTGGCATCTGGATCGGCACCACGGTTTTAAGCGGCTTCAACCCACTCGCTGGCGTAACGGGGGGCCTCGACGGAATCGTCAATGTTTTCACTGATCCGGGCGATGCTCGAATCCTCATCTTCACACTCCTAATAGGCGCGTTAATAGCGACGATTGAACACTCCGGTGGTGTGCGCGGCTTCGTACATTTTCTCGAAACGCGGCGTTGGGTCCATAACGGCAAGCGCGCACAAATTTTGGCCTGGGCTACCGGCCTGGTCATTTTCATTGAATCAAACATTACGCTATTGGTGGCTGGCTCGGTCAGCCGACCACTATTTGATCGTTATAAAATTTCCAGGGAAAAACTCGCCTACCTCATTGATGCAACCTCAGCACCTGTGTGCGTAATGATTCCCTTGAATGCCTGGGGCGCGGTCATCATCGGACTAATCGCCTCTACCGGGATCGAAAACCCACTTGAGGTTTTTATTGAGGCTATTCCGTACAACTTTTACGCGATCGCCGCCATCATCCTTTCGGCGGTTGTGATCTGGAAAAATATCAACATTGGACCGATGAAAAAGGCGGAGGCCAGAACTCAGGCAGGCGACATACATTGGCCGGATGCCACACCGATGGTAGACATTGCAGCTGACACTGAGGTTGATGAAAGTGCACCAGTGCCATCCGCCCTATTGATGGTGCTGCCTATCGCAGCACTCATCATCATGATGCCGATTGGTCTTTATATAACCGGCGACAGCAAGATCATCGAAGGATCAGGATCGGTCTCAATTCTTTGGTCAGTCAGTTTCGCGCTAGTGGTCTCCTGGATTATGGTTCTAGCGAAGCAATTGATGTCCATTAATGAGCTGATGAAAATATTTATGAAGGGGGCTGGCGGGATGCTCCCAATTGCGACAATTTTATTGTTTGCGTTGGCACTCGGAGATGTCGCCAACGCATTGGGAACCGGGCTCTACGTCGCGACAGTTGTCGGCGATACTATTCCGGCGCCACTTCTTAGCCCGCTGATATTTTTAGTATCGGCTTTTATCGCCTTTTCAGTCGGTTCCAGTTGGGGCACGTTCGCCATTATGATTCCGATCGCCATACCGATCGCAGCAACGCTGGGGTTGCCGATTCCATTGTTATTGGGAGCCGCGCTATCTGGAGCGATTTTCGGCGACCATGCCTCACCCATTAGTGATACGACGGTCGTCGCTTCTATGGCTTCGGCAACAGACCACATCGATCATGTCAGAACACAATTGCCCTACGCATTGATCGCCGCCGCCTTTGCTACACTCGCATTCTTACTCGCCGGGATGATGTCTTAGTACGTTTTAAAGACTTTAGTAATAACCGGAAAAACAATGCGCGACCGGACCGGTCATCACCGCAACCGAGTCGTCACGGATTTCAATCGTCATATCACCCGCCGGCATCGTAACCGTCAATGTCGATTCGCTCGTCAAACCACGAAGTTGAGCTGCATAAACGGCGGCGCACGCACCACTACCACAGGCCGTCGTCAATCCGGCGCCGCGCTCATACACGCATAAGTGCATGTGATCTGCCGAAGTCATTTGAGCAACACCTACATTGACTTCATCAGGAAACAAAGGATTCCTCTGCAATCCAGGCGCTAAAGCCTCGATATCGATTGCGGACAGGTCATCAACAAAAAAGACGGCGTGCGGGTTGCCAATGTTAAGCACTACCGCATCGCCCAGAGCATCTATGCCAAGATCGAGGTGCAAAGTATCCCGCGCTTCGGCCAACGGAATGTCCTGCCACGCAGTAGTGAGACGCCCCATTACGCACTGCACCAAATACTCCCCGGCGCGATTGCACTCAATCAATCCAGCCAGCGTCTCGATCACGACGGAATCGCTTGCCTGCTCGTCCATCAATAACCATGCGACGCACCGGGTTGCGTTACCGCAGGCTTCAACTTCGCGACCATCAACATTGATGATACGCATGAACGCTTCAGCGCCACCCTTCTGACCAATTTGGGTCGGCGGCTCAATGAGAACTAACTGATCACCTCCCACACCGATATGCCGGTCGCATAACCGAACCACTTCCTCTACATCTGGCTTATACGCCTCAAGCCGCCCGTCGGTGATGATGAAGTGATTGTGCAGGCCGTGCATTTTGACAAAATACCGACCGGCGACATTCTGGCCAAACGATGATGGCTCGAGCATGTTGGAATCTTCAATCTTATGTACAGATGTCAATTATAGAGTACATTTGTGCTGACGGCGGCAGCAGCGGACAACCCCATGACAGAACAGCTCTTCAAAGACGATTCTTATCTAAG
>JABIUH010000026.1 GCA_018701055.1 Woeseia sp.
ATATGCAGAAGGCGAACTACACCCCGTATCGAGTAGCCCCTTCCCCTGGAGCTAAAAAACTGGGTCAGAGCCGGATATTGGGCTCTGACCCAGTTTTTTCTTTTTGAAATCAGCTTAAGACCGGATCAGTTACGTACTTGACGGTCTGGCTCCTCGCGAAGACAGTGTCTCAAAACGGGCTCTGACCCAGTTTTTCTGACACTGAATGTCACATCAGGTTTGCTGACCTATACTGCGGCATCGCCCTGATAGGAAAACGGCATGTCGCGGGATGTTGAAATTCAATTTGGCGCACTGCGGATTTTCGCTGTCGTCGCAGAATCCAAAACACTGACTGACGCTGCGAATCGGCTTGGCATTACTCAGTCGGCCGTTTCACAGGCGGTCGCGCAGCTCGAAGAGATCACCGCAACCAGCTTACTGGTGCGTCGTTCCCGTCCGATTAAACTTACGCCAAGTGGACAAACACTGAACGTCCACGCGAAGAAAATTCTTGCCGACACCCGGCAAATGCTGGCGGCCGTGCAACAGGATTCGGACGCGGGACTCAGTAATCTCAATATCGGCTTTATTGATTCGTTCGGCGATGCTGTGGGCCCGCAAATCGTCGACAAACTGGAATTCGCTGCAGCAAGAATATCGCTGCACACCGGATTCAACTCTCCGTTATCGGAAGCCTTCATTCAACGCGACCTTGATCTGCTGATTACAAGCGATCCCATGTTGGAGCATCCGGAATTGGAACGGCACGCAATATTGAAAGACCCATTCCTGATGCTGGTTCCCGATCGATTTGTCACCAGCGAAACACCACTCGTGCAGCAGCTAGCGGCTGAGGTTCCGTTTGTGCGCTACACGCGCCTGTCACGAATCGGCGCGCTGACTGATCTGGTCACGCGCCGCCTAAACGTTAGCCCAAGCACGCGTTACGAGTTTGACAGCACCCAAACGCTGATGCGATTTGTCCAAGCCGGGCGGGGATGGGCCATTGCGACTGGCCTTTGTATCGTGCAATTTCCCGCCCTGCTCGAGGGTGTGCATGTCCTCCCGCTTGGCGGTGGCGACAACGCACGACACATTAGTCTGGTGGCGCGTCCGGACGAACTCGGCACACTACCGGAAAAGGTCGCGTCGCTGTGTCGAGAGATCTACGTGGACGATGTGCTGCCGCGAACAGTCGACCTTGCACCATGGTTGAAAAACTATGCCGGCACCCGCGTAGACGTTCCGCTCAATTAGAGACTTTATTTAGTCAATTGCTGCTTGATACTTCCTGGCGACCCAGGCGTGAAAGTGGTGTGTGGGCACATCCATAATAGGTGTAAAAACGCCGCCCTGAAATCCGGGGGATTGTCGACCTAGTTGCATTGCCTCTACCGCAAATACATCTTCAACGAAAACGCCTTTCCACGCCGCCAGGACCGCTTCCCGGCATTCTCGATACTCTGGTCCAGCCGATTTTTCCCCAACGTAGCAAATCTGCAATTTTTCGAGTGTTCTATCTGCAGCTTGCGGCACTAGCAAAATTGCATAAGCGTGATCGGCTTGAATGCCCAGCAGAACATTCGGATACAGCGCAATATATTCAGCGTGCTTAATCTTATCCGCCGGCCAGGCTGCGAATGCTGGCAACACTCCCTCGGCCGCATTGGTCGGCGTGTAGTTGAGCGTTCCCTGCCCTGACATATCGTCGCCGTCGACGATATTGTAGTGCTGGTCTAGCGGTGAATATTCACTGAGGCCTGGATGCACCCATGGAACATGATAGGCCTCACAGTAATTTTCGACGGGCAGCTTCCAATTGCTGGCAACTGTTAACTCCAAGCGACTACCTGTGTCGGACGGATAGACCTCTTGAAGTCCGCCGGCGCCCGAAAACGCCTCCCACCGCTGCACAACGGGTGCAATGAATTCATCAAACGACGGCGCATCGCCAGATAAATTGACAAAAATCACGTCCATCCAAAGCGCGGAACGCACCAGCTTTAGGCCGTGGCCATCACGGTTAAAGCCTGCGCATTCATGCTTGTCCGCGCCGCCGATATGGGGTGTCGCGCGAAGCGCACCGTCCAAATCGTAAGCCCACGAATGATAACGACACCGAATCACTGTTTTTATCGGCTGCTCTTCTGCTACCAGCAGCATGCCGCGGTGGCTACAAACATTGTGGAATACGTTTATTTCGCCGGATTTGTCGCGTACCGCAAGTAACGGCAGACCCATGAAATTGAGAGGCTTTGCATAGCCCGGCTCGGGCAGTTCGCTGCCGAATGCTATGCCTGCCCAGGACGCACTCAGAACGGCGTCACGATCATGCAGAAACACCTGATCATCGACATACGCGGCATTGGGCAAACCCTTGGCAGATCCAATCGGTTGCAGAACCGCATCAATTGTTTGTTGTGAAATTTTGCTCATTGCGCAATGCCTGTGTACTCAGCGCCAGCGAACAACAGCCGCTACTGTCCCTGTTGTCACGTAGCCCGTCAACATCGGCCACTATGAGAATTACTGTTAAATTAAGACATCCCTGCGTGATCTCTCGTTGTTCTGCATGTCGTACTGCGGCGCGGCACTGTCACAAATCATCATTCCAAAATTGCTTAACAGTTCAAAAAGACCGTGTACACTTCGTGATCGCGCTCAAAAAAGAATAAAAAAGGAACGTCATGTGCGGCATTGTTGGCATCTATTTAAAAAACGATGATCTCAATTCGACGCTGGGCCAGATGTTGGCTGCAATGCTGGTAGAGATGAGCGATCGCGGGCCCGACAGTGCCGGCGTCGCGCTATATCGAGATCCGGTTGCAGCCTCTAGTTGCAAATTAACCCTGCATGCCGCCACGGATTACGACTGGTCCGCATTGCAATCGAAGCTTGCTGCTCACATCAGCGCCGACGTTGCCTTACGCGTTCACGCCAGCCACGCAGTCGTCACGGCCGCAACCGATGTCGACCGAGTTCGCTACTGGCTAAGAGCAGAACATGCGGATGTCCGCGTCATGAGCGCCGGCTCAGCAATTGAGATCTATAAAGAAAAGGGCTTACCGCGCGAGTTTGTAGAGCAATTCAAATTGCACGAATTGAATGGCTCCCACGCACTGGGCCATACCCGCATGGCGACCGAAAGCGCTGTAACAACTGAACATTCACACCCTTTTTCAACTGGCATGGATCTTTGTCTGGTGCACAACGGCTCGTTATCCAATCACAATCGCTTGCGGCGAAAGCTTCGTGATGAAGGCGTCGATATTCAGACTGACAATGACACGGAAGTTGCGGCAGGATATTTAATGTGGCGACTGCGCGAAGGGGACACTCTGGAAGCTGCGCTCGAGCGAGCGCTTGTTGATCTGGATGGTTTCTATACGTTCGCGATCG
>JABIUH010000025.1 GCA_018701055.1 Woeseia sp.
GTTGTTTAGCTCAATGACTGAGGCTCGTGTGGTTATCAATCAATGGCTGGAGGAATACAACACGATCAGGCCGCATGGGTCGCTGAGTGGCATGAACTCAGAACAATTTTTACAGCAATAGACGGAAGGAAATATCAATCAACAACCGAAAATCCTAACAGTTTGACTGGACCAGAAATCTTGGGCTTGCCACTACCGTTACCAGTCGATCCTGTCGGATGAAAATAAGGCGATTGCAGATCGGCTTATGCGCATGACCGATAACCAGAAAGACTGGGGGTCTGGCCTTTGTCGTGACTACCTTCGCAACGTCAAACGCTACGAGTTGAGTGATGGACGATCACGATATCCAACTTGAGTTTATCCAACCGGGCAAACCGCAGCAGAATGCCTACATCGTGTGTGTCGGTTTATCTCCACCTAACGCACCAGCCAGGTAGTTCTCAATCTTCTTCTGTGCGTTGCCTTGGTCCTGATCACTGAATTGCACACCAATTCCGGCCGTGCGCTTGCCTTGCGCGCCTTTGGGCGTCATCCAGATGACGGTGCCCGCCACAGGAATTTTTTCGTCTTCACCCATGAGATTGAGCAACATGAAGACTTCGTCGCCTAAGCGATATGAGCTATTGGTGGGGATGAACAAGCCACCGTTGATCACATACGGCATGTACGCCAAATACAAGGCACTTTTGTCCTTGATTGTCAGCGTCAATAATCCGGGTTTACTCATTCATTTCACTCGTTGTCCATGACCGTTCGCAGGCCTCCGGCCCAGTCAATCAACAAACACTCCAACGTCAGCTGCACGTTAAATGAGCCAACTGGCTGACTTCGCAATCGATTGATTATGTCTAAATAGCAGAACAAATTTCGCCTGTCTACGCGTCGCAGCACAGAATCGCTAATGATCGTCGAAACGCCTCGCGGCGCACCTCCCGACACGCGCAAAATGCAGCTCATGATTTGCCGACCCATCCAACTCAACACGAACTCAGGTTCGTATTTAGCCCAGTTTGCCGCGACTTGCAGCGGTTTTTTTACACCCTCCGCAACAGCGGCGAAGTCGAGTCCCATGCCATCCGTTTCATCTTGCCGTTCGTACGCAGCCAATGCAGCAAGTGGTGCATTACCCGCCTCTCCGAGAATTTTCGACCAGTTTTGACCCGGACGCGCGCAGTCAAGCCACGCAATACCGTCTTCCGTGGAGGGCGGATTGACGTGCAGACGCTGGCAGCGGCTGACTATAGTCGCAGGCAACCTCCCCTGGCGATCTGCCACCAATATCAACAACGCGTTGCCAGGCGGCTCCTCAAGCGTTTTTAGAAGGCTATTGGCAGCGCTCACCGTCATTGCGTTCGCGGGCTCGATAATCGCTACCTTGCCCCTGCCGGTATAGCTGGTGAGGCTCAGCTCATTAACAAGCGCTCTGATTTGATCGATTCCGATTGTGTGCTTATCTTCTAGAGGACGAATCCAACGCAGATCCGCATTTTCCGGGACAAGGGCTGGATATTGCGGCAGGGAGTCTTCGCCTGCGAGTGCCAAATGCCGCGCTGCCAGCCAGGCAGCAGCCACCCGCTTGCCTGTTCCGACTGCACCAGAAATCAATAACGCGTGGGCTGACCGCCCCTGCTCTGCACTCGCCCGGGCGGCATCGATGAGTGGCGAAAGCCACGTTAATATATTATTTTTCAAAGTTTTACCAACACTATCTAATCCAAATTACTAAATAGTTTGTTCTGCAGAATCCGCTGTATGGAAACCTGTACTGCCGCGATATCAACACTCGCATCCACGACCTCAAAGCGCTCGGAAAACCGTTCCGCGAGCGCAAGATAACCTTGCCGGGCTCGCCGGTAAAACTCCAATGCCTGGCTGTCCATTCGATCGGCATCTCCGCGCATTTTCGCCCGTTCCAACCCGATCTCTGCTGGCGCGTCCAGCAAGATCGTCAGGTCAGGTTCAATGTCACCCTGAACCCAGTCGGCGAGTGTTTCGATTTGCGCCATGTCCAGGCCTCGACCACTGCCTTGATATGCACGACTTGTATCGGTAAATCGATCGCACAAGACCCATTCCCCACGCGCTAGCGCAGGCACAATCGCGTTCTGCAGGTGCAACGATCGACTGGCGAAAAACAACAGCAACTCCGCTATCTCTGGTATCGGTTCCTGATCAATATCGAGCAGAATGCGTCGAACCCGCTCAGCCATAGGAGTGCCGCCTGGCTCACGTGTCCGAAAAACCGTATGGCCACGCTGTTCAATTTGATCCGTCAGGAAATCAAACTGCGTGGACTTGCCCGTGCCCTCAATACCCTCGACCGTTATAAATTTGCCCCGCGGACTCGTCATGTCCCTCTACTCAACGCGATTTTGGGCGCGCGCTGCACGAAGTCGTACCAAATAGGCCTGCACGGCAGCATCATGCTCAGCTTTGGTATTCGAAAATTGATGGCTTCCATCCCCTAATCCAGTGGCAACAAAATAGACTTCCGTACCGGCTGCGGGATGCAGGGCAGCATTGATCGCTGCTTGCCCTGGCAAAGCAATTGGTGTTGGCGGTAAGCCCGCACGAGTATAGGTGTTGTACGGCGTGTCAGTCCGCATATCTTTACGCGTGAGGTTGCCATTAAATTCAACGCCAATTCCGTAGATCACCGTTGGGTCAGTCTGTAGCCGCATGCGTTGTTCAAGGCGCCTCGCAAACACACCGGATATCCTCGGTCGTTCTGTCGCCAGCGCCGTTTCTTTTTCGATGATGGATGCCAGCACCAGTGCCTCGTAAGGGCTCGCAACGGGAGACTCGGGCGCACGCCCTAGCCATTCATCCGTCAAAGTCTTTTGCATTAGATCGGAGGCCTGACGCAGCAAATCAGCGTCCGACGTCCCTTTCGGAAAACGGTAGGTTTCTGGCAGGAACAGGCCCTCGGGATAGTCGGCCGGCGCCTCGATTCCTTGTAGAAGCGCGGGCCAGTCCTCGAATTCCATACTGTTCAAAACGCCCGCATCGGCATGCAATGCCACCAGCAGCTCACGAAAAGTCCAGCCCTCAACGATCGTAAACGAATGCAGTCGCACATCCCCACTGACAAACTTTTCCAGCAACGTGATGGGTGTCGTGCCTGGTGCTATCTCGTACTCACCTGCCTGTACACGAGCAGCAAGACCGGCGAATCGTGCATAGAGTTGTAAATACGTTGCGTCTTCGATGATCCCGTCGTCGACCAGTGCTGCACTGATCTGGCCGAATGCCATACCAGGACGCACCTCGAAAACAAAACCGGTGGCGAGGACATCGACTGGCGTATCGAGAAATCGTCGGTAATCAGCGAATACCGCTAGAAATGCGACTAACACGGCAACAGCCAAACCAAGAATAATCTTCAGGAAAACGCTCATTGGCCCAGTATATGGCAGTGCTTAGAAATCAGTCGAATGCCCAGATAACCGAAGACGATATGCTGGAGACTTGGAATCAGTCTAATGCCTTAAACACCAAACTCGCGTTCGTGCCGCCGAAGCCGAATGAATTCGACATTACCGTGTTGACCGTGGCGTCACGGGCAGTATGCGGTACGTAGTCCAGGTCACAATCTTCGTCCGGATTATCCAGATTGATGGTCGGCGGTAAACGCTGATCACGGATAGCGAGTATCGAGAAAATCGCTTCAACTGCGCCTGCCGCGCCTAGCAAATGACCCGTGCAGGATTTCGTCGAACTGACCGCAAGTTTTTCCGCAGCAGAGCCAAACGTACGTTTTATCGCTGCAGTTTCGCCTTTATCGCCGACCGGTGTCGATGTGCCGTGTGCATTCAAATAATCAATATCGGCTGGATCGATGCTCGCATCGTTGATTGCCGCGGTCATACACTTTCGTGCACCCTCGCCGTTCTCTGGTGGCGAAGTAATGTGGTGAGCATCTCCACTCATGCCAAACCCGATCATTTCTGCATGAATTGTCGCACCACGGGCTTTCGCGTGCTCAAGCTCTTCAAGTACCAGACAGCCGGCGCCGTTACTCAATACAAACCCGTCTCTGTCCCGATCGAACGGTCGACTTGCACCCAGTGGATCATCGTTACGGGTCGACATGGCACGCGCTGAGCAAAATCCGCCCATCGCCAGAGGCGTGGTCGCGTATTCCGATCCCCCCGCCAACATAACGTCCGCATCTCCATGCATGACACTCCTGGCCGCGATACCGATACTGTGTGTCGAAGTCGCGCAAGCTGTGACAATCGACAGGTTCGGACCCGTCATGCCGTACATGATGCTGACATTTCCGGACACCATGTTGATGATGCTGCCCGGAATAAAAAACGGCGAAACCTTACGCGGTCCACCGCTCAAGAATTTGTGATGGTTACCCTCAATGGTTGCCAGGCCGCCAATGCCTGCCCCCATTGCAACGCCTACGCGATGCCCATTTTCCTCGGTCACCTCAAGGCCAGAATCTTTTAACGCATTAACACAAGCCGCCACGCCATAGTGCATGAATATATCCATGCGTCTTGCGTCACGCTTTGACATGTAATCGGCAATGTCGAAATCCTGAATGGTCCCGGCGATTTGCGTTGCAAATTCGCTGCAGTCGAAATCCTCA
>JABIUH010000210.1 GCA_018701055.1 Woeseia sp.
CAGGCGTTTCGCGATAATGACCCGGAGCCCATCCTCACACGTTTCTATTCCGAGAACGCCATCTCGACGGGCAATACAGGCGCCACACATATCGGTCGCGAAGAGCTGCGCCCGGTCTACGACGAGGTAATCGGCGCTTTCGTCGAGATCGAATCATTCAACACACTTGTCAACGGCGACGCTGGCTGGGACTGGGTGAACTTCCATGTCACGTTCCCACCCGAGGCAAATCTGGATCCGTTCACATTCAAGATGCTGTTTCTTTGGGAGCGCATCGACGGTGAATGGTGGTCGCAGGGCGAAATGTATGTGTTAGGCGAGTTTGAGATTTCGAGCTAGCAAGAATACGGGGAGCGAATTGTGGCTAAGTCTGGGAAAAAAATTGATTCATCAATCACACGACGCGATTTCGTAGGTGGAACGCTAATCGGAAGCGGTGCGGCGCTACTATCCGCGAAAGCACCCGGCTTAGTATCAAATGCGGAGGCCGCCGATGCGAAAGCGCCGGACTTCCCACAAAAAATGTCGGCTCCTCTGAATACTCTGGATAAATCGTGGACGGGTCCGGGCGGCGTTGGCGATTACGCGAGCGCGAACGGCAACACCCACGATGTCGTCAACGCGGCGCACACATTCCGCAATCGTGACTTCGATGCGCGCATGGCAAGTGCAGCCGATACGGGTGAGCATTTCGATCTAGTCGTCGTGGGCGGCGGCTTTGCCGGGATCACGGCCGCCTATACATTTCTCAAGGACAAACCCGAAGCACGCGTGTTGATATTCGACAACCACGCGATGTTCGGCGGCGAGGCGCGACAGAACGAATTTGAAGTCGATGGCCACCGTTTGTGGGGACCCCAAGGCTCGAATGGCGCAGTGTGGCCGCTGGAGGGTGCAAAAAAAATAGAGATGTACTCACACCTTTGGGAAGAGCTTGAACTGCCGACTGAATTCGAATGGCAGGAAGCCAAAAACACCGATCTCAAGATTCCCAAAGATATCTATTCGCCGATGCATCTTGCCTGGGAGGAGACCGATCTGGGCTGGTTCCACGACGGCCATGACATGGCAATCAATCCCTGGTCGAATCGTTTTAAAGACGTTCCGATAGACGATAAGACTAAACAGGATTTGATCTGGATGGAGCTCTATCGGCAGCCACCCGAACGAGAGGACTGGCCGCAGTGGCTCGATTCGATGACCTACAAACAGTTCCTAAGTCAGGAAATGGGCATCGATAATGAGAATGTCGACAACTATCTCAATCCGTTTGCAGCTGCGATGGGCTGCGGGCTCGGCACGGATGTCATTTCGGCTTATCAGGCCTTCAACTTTATCCAGCCAGGCGTAAATCAGTATGGCCGGCAATGGGGTATTGGCGATCCGACCGACTATGTTTATCTCGCGAGTTTCCCGGGCGGCAACACAGGTATTCTGCGGCACCTCGTGCATCGCATTATCCCGGATGCATTCGGCGACGCGAAATCGCTAACCGAAATCATCTCTAACCCTGTCAATTGGTCAGCGCTGGATCGACCCAAACAGCCCGCACGAATTCGCTTGAATTCACTCGTCGTCAACGTTCGTCACGATGGTTCTCCCGACTCGGCGAAAATGGTTCATGTCACATTTCTAAAAGACGGGAATATGCAACGTGTAACTGCGGACCGAGTCGTCATGGCAGGTCAGCAGCACATGAACAAGCGCGTCGTTTCCGATCTGCCGGACGGACACCGCGAAGCGATGGGGCAGTTCGAGCATTCGCCAATCTTGACGATCAACGTCGCGCTCAGAAATTGGAAGTTTATGGACAAACTGGGCGTCGCATCCGTTCGTTGGTTCGGCGATGACATGGGCGGCTGGTTTACAACTTTGCGCAAGCAAATGGTCCTGGATGGCGAGGAACCGATGCCGCTTGATCCGACCAAGCCGACCGTGCTGACGATGTACAACTCATTCGGTATTCCCGGGATGCCATTGGAAAATCAGGCCATTGCCGCGCGCATGAGAATGTTCTCAATGAGCTATGCACAGATTGAGCAAGAAGTTCGCAATCAATTTACGAAAATGTTTGGCCCCGGCGGCTTCGATGCCGATCGGGACATCGCCGGTATCACGCTGAACCGTCAGGGGCACGCCTATTTGGTGACGCCACCTGGATTCCATTTTGGAAAGGACGGCAACCCGCCGCCGAGCGAGGTCATTCGTCAGCTGCACGGCCGAGTCGGTTTCGCGCATGCCGAGTTGCTCGGGTATCAAATGTGGGAAGGCGCGGCACACGAAGGTGAGCGCGCCGCACAACAATTGCTCGATGTTTGATTGGACTCCAGAGATTCTGAAAGAGGGAAAATGATGGAGTCGATATACACAACGACTGGTTTTTTGACCAAATTGGTTGCCAGTTCATTGCTGGCCACGTCAATGGCGCAGGTTTTGGAGTGGGGCGAGCAACTTTTAAGAACGTAAGATTTAGAGAACAGATGTATCACCAAATAACTAAGAGAATTCAAATGACCAAAATAACCGATGTGTTCAGTGGACAGTTTTTGAAGAAAATAGACGTCCCATTCGCCTGTTTGCTGATAGGTTCAGCTAGCCTCGTATTTCCGTTGCCAGCAGCCTCTGCCGTTTTGGAAGAGATTATCGTCACAGCAACCAAGCGAGAACAGAGTGCACAGGACGTTGGTATATCGGTAACGGCGTTTAGCGGCGCACAGACGGAAGCTCTTGGTTTGCACACTACTCAAGAAATTATTCAACAAGTGCCGGGTTTGCAGGTTCAGTCGTTCACGCCGGGGTTTACCACCTTTAATTTGCGGGGCATAGCCCAAAATAACTTTCAGGACAATCTGGAAGCACCAGTGGCGGTCTATTTGGATGATATTTATATTGGTAGCATGAACGCATTAAACATGCAGATGTTTGATATGGCGGCTACCGAAGTATTGCGCGGACCACAGGGCACGCTTTTTGGGCGCAACGCCACCGGTGGGTTGATTCATTTTCGTACGCGCAAGGCCGAAGAAGATGAATTGAATGGTTATGCGAAAGTCTCCTTTGGCGAACGTAACAATAGCGTGATAGAGGGGGCTCTGGGTGGAGCTTTTAGCGATAATGTTCGCGGCAGAATTGCCGCCCGTTGGGAAGAAGCTGACGGTTATGTGGAACCCGGCACTGTAGCCGCAGGTGTGCTCGGTCCAACAGGATTTACGGCAACTGGCAGTGATGCAATTGGCGCCGATGGTTTTGTGCTCCGCGGTAATTTGCAAATCGATCTTTCGGAAAATACCTTGCTGGATCTCTCCGCAACGCGTACGGAAGACAACGATGTAGCCTCAGGCCACTATGTTGTTAGATTTACCGGTGCAGAGCCCGACACGCTTTTCGGCACAGAAAATGGGCCTGTGCTCACCGGGGATGTACACAAACACGCGTCTGATGAAACGGCAACTGGCTTGAACCGTGATAGCACTGTGCTGAGTGCGCACCTCCGTCACGAATTCGAGAGTGGCATGCAGCTGGATTATATCGGTGCCTTTCAGGATGTGTTCAAGTTCAATCAAGAAGACGCCGGTGGTGGTTTGGTGTTTTTCCCTTTTTCCACAGAAGCCGATTATGAACAGCAGTCCCATGAGCTTCGATTGTCGGGCGAGAACGACAGCATGCGCTGGCAGACTGGCCTCTACCTGCTTGATATAGATTACATCGGTCAGGCGCGCACCGGTGGACCGGCGATTATCGGCGATCCAACCGGTGTTGTTATTCAGGACACTCAACTGACGTCTGAAAACTGGTCGATTTTCAGTGAAGCGGAATTTGATTTATCTGATAGTTTGACGTTAATTGCAGGTGCGCGTTGGTCGCAGGACGACAAGAAAATTAATTTTATTAACACTGCCAGTAATTTTAGCGCAGGCTCAGGAATACTTGATGGCGACGTATTGTTTGATCTGCAAAGTGCAATTGCCGCTAGTACAGACCCATCTCATGCCAATGTGGACGAGGTTGATTATGGTGATTTGGCTGCTCGCCTGCAGTTGAATTATAAAGTGGGCGATACCTTGATTTACGGCTCAATTAACCGCGGCATCAAGGGTGGAAACTGGTCCCCATCCTCTGCGGTAACATTGGATGACTTCCGACATGATGAGGAAGACCTATTGGCCTACGAACTTGGCTACAAAACCACTTTGTTGGATGGTGCTGGTCGAATGAACGCGGCCATCTTCTATTACGATTATTCTGACTACCAGGCATTCTCGTTGTCCGGCGGTACGCCTCAGGTGACGAATGAAGATGCAAGCGCCTTTGGTGGTGAAGTCGAGTTTGTATACACGCCTAATGAGCATTGGGATTTCAATCTTGGTTTAGCGCTGATGGACTCAGAAGTTGATTTCATCCCAGGTGTGATTCCAGGCAGCGGTAATCGCGATGTAGAACTGCCGCAGAGTCCAAGTATGAGTGCTAATTATCTGGCTCGATATAACACTGACGTAGGGAACGGCAACTTTGCCTTTCAGCTAGACGGTAATTGGAATGATGATCACTTTATGGAAGGATCTAATTCCATTGCATCGCGGCAGGAATCTTATGCGGTGTCCAACGTCAGGGCGAGCTACGCCATGGAAAACTGGATGGTATCGGCCTGGATCAGGAATTTCACCGACGAGGAATATCTTCTGTATAACCTTGATTTGGGTTTTATCGGATTCGTAGAGCAAGTTTATGCTGCTCCGCGCCAAGCAGGGATCACTCTGAGGATGAGTTTCTAGTAGGAGAATCGAGGGTCGAAACGCACTCATTGATCGCTATCTGAGACAGTATGTTTCTGAGCGTGTTTGGGCCACCACATTGCGGGAAATTTGCGTGATTGGGTAGTGCGTTGTTATGCATTGTCGGGAAAATCATGCAACGAGCGCCCCAACGACTGTTCAATGATTACAACAGCTTACCGTCCACCAAGCTAACTACGAACCGAGCGGTCGGGAGTTCGAATCTCTCCGGGCGCGCCAACTTTTCGAAGTTAGATCAAGCAGTTAGTGCCTCAGGCACTAGCTGCTTTTTTCTTTAGAACGAACAGTGCGGGAGTTTTGCGTGACCCTTCCCCAACCACTCGGTTAAATGGGTGCTTCAAGCAGTGATAATCTACCTGCGCAGGTCCGACCACGGTTCCGCTGACGATTGTGGGGCGCCCCTTGGCGAATCCGTCTCGTCAATTCACGCATAATTAAAGTAATTGTCGCCCGAGCTGTTGCGGGTATCATGAATCCCCGATCCAAACCATGAGCGCGAGGCTACATAATGAACAAAATTTTTTCGGCCCATGTGGCGATGCTGTACCTGTGTTGCATCAGTGCGGTACACGCTGACTCGTCGACCCACGCGTTTGTACTGGGATCGATCGAAGCAGAGGCGGGGACCACAGTTTCCGGCTACCTGGAGGTGCCTCGAGGGGTCGATCAGGCTACCCGCATTCCGGTATCCGTTATCCACGGTGCCCGTCCCGGCCCTACCTTAGCGTTAGTCGCCGGTACCCACGGCTACGAGTATCCGCCTATTACGGCACTGCAGCGGCTGAGGGGATCACTGGATCCTGCCAGGCTCTCCGGCACCATCCTCATGGTGCACGTGGCCAACCCGCCCTCATTCTTGGGTCGAACCATTTACATCAGTCCTGTAGATGGCAAGAACCTCAACCGGGTGTACCCGGGAAAACCCGACGGAACGATTAGCGAGCGAATCGCGCACACCATCACCACGCAGGTCATTGAGCGGGCCGATTACCTTGTGGATATGCACGGGGGTGACGGCAACGAGATTCTTCGTCCCTACATCTACATGCCGGTGACTGGCAACGGCGAACTGGATGCGAAAGTCCGCGGCATGGCCCTAGCCTTCGGCCTGGACCACATCGTCATTGATCCGGCCCAGCTGGCCGATCCGGCGGCCTCGGTGTTCACCGACCAGACCGGGCTGAGCCGTGGCATCCCAGCCATTACCACCGAGACCGGACAGATGGGTTCCAACGATGACTACTGGGTGGACCTGGCCCGGGACGGCGTCATGAATCTAATGCGCCACCTGAATATGATTGACGAGAAGGAAATTCCGAACCAGGGCGTGGTCTGGCTAAAAGACTATGAAGTCATTCGTGCCCAAGCAACCGGCGTGTTTCAAGCCTCGGTTCGAGACGGCTATGCTGTCGCGGAGGGAACGTTGCTAGGCGAACTATTAGACCTGTTCGGCGAACCAATCATGGATATTCGCGCCCCCTTCGCCGGTGTGGTCAATTACGTGGTGGGCACGCCCCCAGTGAGCGAGGGAGAGCCCCTGGTAATGATCAGCAAATTTATCGAATAGATTGCACCCATTGAGACCTGATAGATTCGTAAGACACTTTCAAGAAGGTAATCGCTAACTCTGTTCCATTTGTTTGAAGACGGACAAAGGATAACCATAATTATGTGGCGCGGAAGCGCAAGACATTTGTGGATGTCCTCAAATTGCAGTGAAGACGAGACCTTTCATAGTTTTCATCTCGGCAGAGTGATCGTGAACCGGGCACCATCATTAATATTTTCAGCGATAATGGTACCGTCCATATCGCGGATAATGCCGTAACCTACAGACAGCCCTAAGCCCGTACCCTTGCCCATCTCTTTTGTTGTGTAGAACGGTTCGAAGATGCGGGGCAGAGTA
>JABIUH010000303.1 GCA_018701055.1 Woeseia sp.
AGCACGCACCGTGGGCGCTCTTGGATTACGGATTGCGCGCCGTCATTAGCACTGAAATCGCGGACATTTTTCGCAGCAATTCTTTGAAGAACGGATTTCTTCCGATCGTCGTTGACGAAGCCACGCACAAGTGGCTCTTAGCCAATCCGGGGAGTGAAATCGAGATTGATATTGAAGCTTCTTGCATTACATTGCCGGACGGCAAAAAGGTCACCTACCCAATCGACGATTTTGCGCGCTATTGCTTGCTAAATGGCATCGATCAGCTCGGCTTTCTGCTGGGCCACGAGCAAGACATATTGAAATTTGAGAAGGAACGAACTTGGAAGCCTTAATAACGGTATTACCCGGTGACGGCATCGGAGCCGAGGTGTGTGGCGCTGGCGTACAGTCGTTGGAACGAATTGCAGAAGTGTATGGACATCATTTCAAATTCTCGGAGCAACTCATTGGTGGCGCGGGTATCGACGCAACCGGTTCGCCATTTCCTGACGAGACAAGGGCAAGCTGCAAGGAAAGTAATGCTGTCATGCTTGGCGCCGTGGGCGGGCCCAAATGGTCCGGCCCCAATGCAGCGATACGGCCAGAACAAGGCTTGCTCGCATTGCGCGCTGAACTGGAAGTGTTTGCGAACATACGGCCAGTTCAGATACTCGACGAACTCGCCGACGCATCTCCGATCAAGGCCGATCGTTTACGCAACGTCGACATCATCGTGGTGCGCGAGCTTACAGGCGGAATTTACTTCGGCGAGAAAAGTCGCACAAAAGATTCAGCCACGGATTTATGCACCTATCACCGCTATGAAATTGAACGCATCATCCGTGTGGCCGCTAAACTCGCCAGCGCGCGTCGCAACAAATTGTGTTCAGTCGACAAAGCAAACGTCCTGGAAACTTCGCGACTGTGGCGTGACGTTACGACAAGCACGCTTGCCAATGAGTTTCCGGAGTTGGAGTGCGAACACATTCTGGTTGACGCTGCGGCAATGCATTTGATTAATCAGCCAGCCGCATTTGACGTCATCGTTACCGAAAATATGTTCGGCGATATTTTGACTGATGAAGCCTCCATGCTGGCGGGCTCGATGGGGATGTTGCCTTCAGCCTCATTAGGCGACACAAGTTGCGGTTTGTATGAGCCCATTCATGGTTCGGCACCTGATATTGCCGGAAAAGGCATCGCCAATCCTTGCGGCATGATCGCCAGTGTAGCGCTGCTGTTACGGCATAGCCTGGGGCTTGAAGAGGAAGCCACTGCGCTCGAGCAGGCCATTCATCAAACTATCGCGGACGGCGTCCGAACCGCAGACATTGCGGCTAACAATGGCGCAACGTCAACAACATCCGAAATGACATCCGCGATTATTCAGCGACTGCAATAGAGCGGGGATACGACTCCTGAATGCTGGTTGCTTCTAGCGCGACCAATAAATCTGCGACGAGATCCTCGCAACATTCAATGCCAATTGACAGTCTGATCAGTTCCGGTGTGATACCCGCCTTTTTCAAGGCAGCTGCACCGATTGGCGCGTGCGTCATAGACGCAGGATGACAAACTAGACTTTCCACTCCGCCCAGCGATTCGGCCAGTGAAAACAATCGCAAAGCTTTGACGAATTGGCGCACGGCGTTTTGACCGCCATTCAATTCAAAACTAATCATTCCGCCAAATCCGCTTTGTTGCTTCACGGCGATTTCGTGGCCAGGATGCTCGCTCAGACCGGGGTAATGCACTCGCCGCACGGCGTCATGGCGATTCAGTACGTCTGCCACTATGCCAGCGTTTGCCTCATGCTGACGCATCCGCACGTGCAATGTTCTGACACCGCGCAACGTGAGATACGAATCAAACGGTGCCCCTGTTATGCCGAGACAATTCGCCCACCACGCAAGCTCATCTCCAAGCGCCTGGTTTGCCGCAACCACAGCACCGCCCACAATGTCGCTATGGCCATTCAGATACTTCGTAGTCGAATGAACGACGATGTCCGCACCCAAATCAATTGGCCGCTGCAATGCGGGAGAAAGAAACGTGTTATCAACCGCCAGAAGTGCCCCACAGTGTTTGGCCAGAGCCGATATGACTTTGATGTCTACAATCCGAAGCAACGGGTTTGAGGGTGTTTCAACCAGGATCAGACGAGGCTTATTGCTGCATGCACGCGCAACGTCGGTGCGCTTTGTTTGATCCACAAATTTCACTGAAAAGTGGCCCTTCTTAGCCAAATTTTCGAGCAATCGATAGGTCCCACCGTAACAATCGTGCGGCGCAATCAGTAAGTCACCCGGCTGCAGAAGTTGCACGACCAGATTAAGCGCGGCCATTCCTGACGAGGTCACGGTTGCGGCCGTACCACCTTCCAGTTCCGCGAGCGTTGCCGCCAGAGCGTCCCGGGTCGGGTTTCCACTGCGGGTGTAGTCGTACTGCCGTTTCTCGCCCAATCCACTAAAGGTGTAATTCGAGGACAGATGCAGCGACGGAACAACTGCGCCAAATTGCGTGTCACTCTCTATCGCGGCGCGTACGGCGGCGGTTGCTGGATTGACTGAACGGGTCATGTTTGGATCTCCGGCTAATTTCAATTGGCACACAACAAACTTGCGTTGCTCATCGAAACCCCGCGGAAATCGCGTGGGAAGTGTCGTTACCTGCACCTGTACGGCTACGCCGAACAAACTTCAAAAACGACATTCATCTCTCGGAAGTGCAAAACACTCCGCAGGAGTTGGCACCTTTCAGAATGGTTAATTCTGTAGGTTGCCCCGGCTTCATTGGGCCTTTCCCTCAGCCGGTCTCGATGAGTCCAGCGCAGTTTACGAAGCTACAATCACCGTAGTCAATGCAAAAATTTCCTTATTTTTTGCAACATAAAAACGTATTGCTATTTGTTTATAACTAATAACAAAGGCGAGGGGCATATTCATTGCGCTCAGTGGA
>JABIUH010000024.1 GCA_018701055.1 Woeseia sp.
GAGAATGGTATCGACAATGCCTTTTTCCTGCGGCCGTGACATCACCACTGCTGGAGGTATGTCTGCGGCATTGTCAGTTGCGTCGTCAACCGCTGTCTCGTCGGCACTGGCATCTGTCAGGATGTCATCCGCAGTGTCATCGACCGGTAACTCTTCACCGCGCAAGTTAACTAATTCCGCCCGGAGTGCTGCGAGTTCATTGTCGGAAATTTCGATGAGCGAATCCTGGTCCTCCAGGAGGGCCTGAATTTCATTGATACGGGCATCGACCGGATCGATCACCACATCGTCCAGCAGTTCTTCGGGGCTGGTGTCCAGTTGATCATCGGTCAAGCTGATGTCGTCATCGGGTGGTACTAAGGTCAAACTTGGCTGCGCATCCGGCTCAGAAATGCTCGGACTAACATCCGGCGCAATACCCGGATCACCGCCCCAGGCAGCGTTCTGGCGTTGTACTTCGGACAAAGCCTGGCCACGACTGATCCGGTAAACATCGTCTGCGCTCGGTATACGCAGAGTCGCACCGGCACGCATAACATTAATGTTTCCGGCAAATGCCTGGGGATTGGCCTCATAGATCGCCAACATTGTCTGATTGATCGTGAGTCTGGAATCCGGCCGCACACGGCTGGTAATCCCCCACAAAGTGTCGCCACGTTGTATGACTACGCCACCACCAGGTGTCGCATCAAAGTTTGGTTGTCCTGAATTCTGACCACTATTCTGCGGCGCGGCTGCAACAGGCTGCGTCGAAGGGCGAGATGTTTGCTGGCTGGACTGCGGTGCCGGTGCTGGCGCGGCACGACGAATTTGCCCTGCATCCGACGGTGTCGCACGACTGGGTGCGGTGACGGTTTGGGTTGCCTGCGATACCGGGGGTGGCGCAAACGTCGGCGGATCTAATAACAATGTGTATTCGCGCAGCAATCGGCCGCGAGACCACGAAGCTTCGACCAGAAAAGTGATGAAGGGCTCAGAAACCCGGTCGCTGGACGTAACCCGGATCACATTACCGTCTACCCGGTCGGATTCGACCACTTCAAAATTCAAGCGGGTCAGAAACAAGGGTCGATCAAGATCGTAACGGTCGAAGGTCTCTGCAGAGGCCATTTGGATCGTTAAATTGTTGAGCTCTTCCGGTGTTGCAGAAAGCAATTCGATTTCGGCATACATCGGTTGATTCAGAGCTGAACTCAGTCGTATTTCTCCGAGGCCGAGTGCCCACGCCTGACTTCCAAGCAAGAGCAATGGCAAAAGCCATATACGATTAAGTCTTGACGACATATTCTGTTTCTCCAGCTCCCCAATTCCCGCTAGAACGGACCGCTCGGAGCTTGCATGATAGATGCCCGCAGGCAATGCGGGTGAACTATAGCTTATAAATAGTTTTTCGCCAATATTTCAGCTATTTGGACGCTATTTAGAGCCGCGCCCTTACGAATATTATCACTAACAATCCAAAGGTTAATCCCGTGCGGATGACTGATGTCTTCGCGAACCCGACCGACGAATACCGGGTCATTTCCGGACGCCTCGCTGACAGCTGTCGGATAGGCACCCATTTCGACGCCATCAACGAGTTCTACGCCTGGCGCTTGACGCAGCAACGCACGCACGTCCTCAGCCGAGATCTGGTCACGAGTTTCTAAATGAACGGCTTCAGAATGTCCGAAAAACACCGGAATTCGGACCGCCGTCGGATTAACGGCAATATCCTCGTCATCCATTATTTTTTGTGTTTCCCACACAATCTTCATCTCTTCTTTGGTGTAGCCGTTGTCCTCAAAGACATCAATATGAGGTACGGCGTTAAACGCGAGTTGTTTTGCCGCACCGACCGTTTCCACCGGTTGGCCGCTGAGCAACTTCGCCGTTTGCCGAGCAAGATCCTCGACCGCGCTGCGACCAGCGCCTGACGCGGCTTGATACGTGCAGACATTAATCCGCGCAATTCCCGCAACATCATAAATCGGCTTCAAAGCGACCAACATCTGAATGGTTGAACAATTCGGGTTCGCGATGATTCCCGTCGTTGTGTACTCCGCAATCTTGTCCGGATTTACCTCAGGCACAACCAGGGGCACATCGTCGTCGTAGCGAAAGCGCGAAGTATTGTCGATGACGACGCATCCCGCCTCGGCAGCCAAAGGCGCGTATTGATTAGAAACCGACGCACCTGCCGAAAAAAATCCAATCTGCACAGTAGAAAAATCAAATTCGGCGAGATTCAAAACGTCGAGCGGCCGATTACCAATTCTGACCCGTTTACCAACGGAACGCTCGCTCGCCAAAGCGTAAACCTTGCCAACTGGAAACTTCCGGTCGTGCATTATTTCGAGCAATGCCTCGCCAACAACACCGGTTGCACCGACAACTGCAATATCGAATTTTTTTGTCATGAAATTTTAGTCTATGTAGATAAAAGTGGAATGTTGGTCTATTTAGTGACCACTGGGGTCACTGAAAGTACGTCGGCATTCTGCGCGCGATGGCGCAAGAAGTGATCCATCAGAACCAACGCAACCATAGCTTCCGCAATCGGCGTTGCACGCAATCCTACGCAAGGGTCATGTCTGCCACTAGTGATGATTTCAGCAGCCTTCCCTTCCATATTTATAGTAGCGCCTGGTTTTGAAATGCTCGAAGTCGGTTTTAGCGCAATACTGGCGAGGATGTCCTGGCCGGATGATATTCCACCGAGTGTTCCCCCAGCATCGTTTTTAGCGAAGCCGTCGGGGCCGATTTCATCGCGATGTTCGCTGCCTTTTTGCGTAACAGCCGCAAAACCAGCGCCCAGTTCAACACCCTTGACGGCATTGATACTCATCAGCCCGTGGGCTAAGTCAGCCTCAAGTTTGTCGAAAACCGGCTCGCCCAGTCCGGGTGGCACATTGCTCGCCAGGATACTGATACGCGCCCCAATAGAGTCACCCTCCGCCCGCAGCTCGTCCATATACGCCTCAAGCTCGGGCAACCGCTCCGGGTCTGCACAAAAAAACGGATTCGAATTGACCGCCGATAGGTCATTTGCTGCAAGTTTTAGCGGTCCTAGCTGCGATACATATCCGCGAATAGAAACGCCGAGTCTTTCGAATAAATATTTTCTGGCAACAGCGCCAGCGGCAACGCGCATAGTGGTCTCGCGTGCGGATGATCGTCCGCCGCCGCGATAATCGCGGATGCCGTATTTTTGTTGGTAGCTGTAGTCGGCATGGCCGGGACGAAACTTGTCCTTAATGTCTCCATAATCTTTTGAGCGTTGATCGACATTTTCAATCAGCAGGCCGATGGGTGTCCCCGTCGTTTGGCCCTCAAATGTCCCGGACAAAATCCGCACTTGATCCGGCTCTTTCCGCTGCGTGGTGTGCCGCGATTTTCCCGGTCGGCGACGTTCCAGATCTGCCTGAATATCTGCTTCAGACAGCGCCATACCAGGTGGACACCCGTCAATAACGCAGCCCATAGCCGGCCCGTGGCTCTCGCCAAACGTTGTGAGGGTAAACACCCGACCAAAACTGTTTCCTGACACCTTTTTTTACTCTCTCACCGGCTTACTCAATTGCGCCCAAACTGACCGCCGTGCTTCTCGAGCGTCTCCCGATGCAACAGGAAAACGCCTTGGCCGCCAATTTCGAAGTCCAGCCAAATAAAATCGACGTTCGGAAAACGTTGCTCCAGCGCACGCTGACTGTTTCCTACTTCAACAACAAGAATACCGTTATCTGCAAGAAAACAGGATGCATGATGCAGGATCGTTAGCGTTGAATCCAGACCATCCGATCCGGATGCCAAACCCAAAGCGGGTTCGTGGTCAAACTCAGGCGCAAGTTCCGCCATGTCAGTCGCATCAACATAGGGTGGATTACTAATAATGACGTCGTAGCCACCGTGATTTTCCGCCGACTCCAATGCGGCAAAAAAATCTGATTCAATCAAGCTCACGCGCTCCTCGAGCCCGTAGCGATCGACGTTGATTGCTGCAACTGCAAGAGCATCCGGTGAGACATCGACGGCATCGACGCGCACCTCCGGCAGGGCAATGGCTGA
>JABIUH010000409.1 GCA_018701055.1 Woeseia sp.
GCGGAACAACGCCTGACCTTGATGAGCCAGCGAAGCTCGTTAACTTTTTTAGTGCCATCCAATTACTAAGCAATCAGGGGTTGCTGCTGGCTTATCACGATCGCTCGGATGGTGGCCTGCTGACGACAATCGCCGAAATGATGTTTGCCGGCCACCTCGGCGCAAGTCTCCAGCTTGCCGGGTCCGAGTTGGATCTGCTTGCACAGCTTTTCAATGAAGAGTTGGGTGCTGTGGTGCAGGTCGCAGACGCGAACCGTTCTGCAGTTGATGAATTGCTCGAAAGCTGTGGTGTCGATTGGGTGGAGATAGGCAAGGTTGAAGCTGACAATCAGCTGTCAATTTATAACGATGATGCGTTAGTCGTGCGCATTGGTCGATTGGACCTGCAGCGCGCATGGTCCGAAACCACCTGGCGTATGCAAGCATTGCGCGACAATCCAGAAACGGCGCGCGAAGAATATGACCGCATTCTGGATGCGGATGACCCAGGTTT
The DNA here is from genome assembly GCA_018701055.1 of Woeseia sp. Lineage (GTDB taxonomy): Bacteria > Pseudomonadota > Gammaproteobacteria > Steroidobacterales > Woeseiaceae > SZUA-117. The sequence goes on from JABIUH010000409.1 coordinate 494, forward strand.
GAATGTTCGGGTGACCTTCGATCCGGCAGAAGATATTGCCGCGCCGTTCATTGGCGGTGTGAAGCCGCGCATTGCAATACTGAGAGAGCAGGGTGTTAACAGCCAGTATGAAATGGCGGCGGCTTTTATGCGCGCGGGATTCACTGCTGTCGATGTGCACATGAATGACCTGATCACGCGACGAGACTCATTGGCGAACTATCATGGTATCGTTGCCTGCGGCGGGTTTTCGTTTGGCGACGTACTTGGAGCGGGTGGTGGTTGGGCTAAATCAATTTTATATCAGCCGGTGTTAACGGACGAATTCGCGGCGTTCTTTAATCGCAGCGACACATTCTCTTTAGGTGTATGCAACGGCTGCCAAATGATGTCGCACTTGCGGACTTTGATACCAGGCGCAAGTCATTGGCCGACTTTTTTACGTAACAAATCAGAACAATTCGAGGCACGACTGAATCTGGTGGAAGTGACCTCTAGCGGGTCGATTTTCCTGGATGGAATGATTGGTTCGAGATTGGCAATTGCGACATCGCACGGTGAGGGCAGAGCGGTATTTGACAATGACGTAGATCGATCGGCAGTACAGGTGGCATTACGCTACGTCGATAACTATGGTGCTGTCGCCGAACGTTATCCTGCGAATCCGAACGGATCCGCTGCAGGTGTATGTGCTCTCGCCAGCGACGATGGTCGTGTCACGATTATGATGCCGCACCCCGAGCGAGTCGTGCGTACGATGCAGAACTCCTGGCATCCCCCTGAATGGGGTGACGACGGTCCATGGTTACGCATGTTCCGTAATGCGAGGGTTTTGATCTCCTGATACAGTTTCATGATTTGACGCGGTACAACATCAGCTAAGTTGAGGCGAAGATAATGAAAAAAGCACTACTTGCACTGGTCTGTCTGACTGCAGTTGCCTGTCAATCCAGCGAAACCTCGGCGCCGACAGCGCCATCTTTTGCGGTTAGTTTTGGCAAGAGCGTATCAGAAACTGCACTCGATGGTCGCCTGCTTCTGATTCTATCCAAGGACGATGGGCGCGAACCGCGCTTGCAGGTTCGTCCTGGCGTTGATGCGGTGCAAATTTTCGGCATGAATGTCGACGACATTGATCCTGGGGAAGCAATGGTGCTCGATGAATCGGTATTCGGCTACCCTCACAATAGTTTGTCCGAGGTTCCGGCCGGTGAGTACTTCGTGCAAGCCGTACTGCACAAATACGATATATTTAATTTAGGCAACGGCAAGACCGTCAAACTGCCAATGGACCAGGGTGAGGGTCAGCAATGGGCGGAGTCACCCGGTAATTTGTTGAGTGAGCCGCGTCTCATTAAAGTCGGTTCTTCTTCAGATCCGATTGCAATCGAACTCGATCAAGTGATTGAGGCGATTGAACCGCCGGCCGATACCGAATTCATTAAGCATGTGCAAATCAGAAGTGAAATGTTGAGCGAATTCTGGGGTCGCGACATGTATCTGGGCGCACACGTGTTGTTACCTGCAGGATTCAATGAGCATCCCGATGCGCGTTATCCGCTGGCCGTCTTCCATGGCCATTTCCCAGCGGATTTTGCCGGCTTTCAGACCGAGCCACCGGATGAAAATTTAGAGTGTGAAAGTAGCAACAATGATGACGTCGTTTGCTACAACCGAATTCGGCAAGAAGAGGCCTACGATTTTTATCAGAAGTGGGTTGGGCCGGATCTGCCGCGGATGTTGATTATCCAGATTCAGCATGCGAATCCGTATTACGACGATAGCTATGCGGTGAATTCCGAAAACCTAGGGCCGTACGGGGATGCCATTACTTACGAGTTAATCCCTTACATTGAGGATCAATTTCGTGGCATTGGTGAGGGCTGGGCACGATTTCTATACGGTGGTTCGACCGGTGGTTGGGAGGCATTCGGTGTACAGGTTCTTTATCCCGACGAATTTAATGGCACGTTTGCGTCCTGCCCTGACTCGCTCGATTTTCGACATTACTCCGCGACCAATATTTACACCGATCAGAATGCCTACCGGATGCAGGGTGATTTCAACACGGTAGAGCGCCCGGCTTATCGCGATTATCTCGGTAATATTTCTGTGACGATGGAAGACGAGAATCACATGGAGCTAGTGATTGGGGATAAGAGCCGTTCTGGTGGGCAATGGGATGTGTGGGAAGCCGTGTATTCGCCGATGGGTGACGATGGCTACCCGTTACGGATCTGGGACAAAGTGACGGGCGAGATTGATCACGAGGTCGCGGAACATTGGAAAGACAACTACGACATGCGCCATATTCTGCAGCGCGACTGGGAAACATTAGGTCCAAAACTTGAGGGCAAGTTACATGTTTTTGTTGGTGATATGGATAACTATCACTTAAACAATGCGGTGTATTTGCTGGAGGATTTTCTCGAGAGCACGACAGAACCGTACTACGGTGGTTTCATCGATTACGGCGATCGACAGGAGCATTGCTGGAATGGAGATCAGGAGAATCCGAACTACATTTCGCGACTTCGTTACAACTCGATGTATATTCCACGTATCCTTGACCGACTGCTGACAACCGCGCCAGAGGGTGCGGACCTGACCAGTTGGCGCTATTAGAATAGAGAATTTAAGTTGGCCACAGCACGGTCGACAGAATCGAACATTCAACTCAGTTGACGCTGGTCGTCGAACTTAGGAGTAAGTCATGATCCGATTTATCTCGATAATTATTCTCTCCGCAGGCATCGGTGCGGCGTCATTCGCACAGGATAGCAACGAATATCAATGCACCATGGGTGCGCTAACACGGCGCGTTGCAATCATGCATGAAACCGGTGTGTCGGTGCCCTGTGAGGTTCAGTACTTCAGGGGTTCTGAAGCGCCTGGCGAACAGCAGGTTCTGTGGCGTGCTTTGAATGAAGAGGGCTATTGTGAAGCGAAAGCAGCAGCGTTTGTTGCGCAGCTCATTGAGATGGGATGGGATTGTGGTGTGACAGCGACCATGCCCAATGAAGGTGAGGCAGAGCCCGAGGCAGACATGCCAGATGATACTGCTGCGTTGGCACCTGCGCAGGAAGTTGAATCCGCGGGCAACGAAACTTAAGCGGAGCTCTTAACGCCGCCGTTACGCTCCGTAACGAAAAAGCGTCGCACTTTTATCGCACGGGTTAGTTTTCCGTGCCTGACAAAGCACTGGTAAAACATATCCTTTAGCACTTCGAGAAGGATGCCTGCTTGCGCTCTATTGAGAATCGGCAGTTTTTCTTCTTCGCCTGCGTCGAACAGGACGCGCTTAATCGGCTCAAAACTGTCGTCATCGATTTCTGCAATGTGTTGCGCCGCGATGATTTCATCGAAAGCACGCAATTTGCCGCTGTCGCCGAGATGCCCAAAAGAGCTTGCTGCGGCGCGCCGACACATCGACGCAAATGCATTGAAATTGTTGTTTGAGTAACAAGCCAACGCTTCGCGAAACAGCACTTCCGTATCCTTGGGTAAATAGGAAAATTGAAACCGCTCCTTCGGGCGTTCCAACTCGATGAAGTTGCGGTAGAGCTCCACGCTATCCGGGTTAAACTGTTTGATGGCAAAACGTAGGAATACCGGCGCTGAACAGGCATCGCATTGGTAAACCAGTCCAACGTGTTTCGGTCGCGAAATTACCAGATCGTCAAAGTCGGGGATAGATTGTGGCGACATGTGTGCGTACACACTGCAATACGGGCATTCCAGGCCGAATTGCTCATCGGTCTGGCGTTGAATGCCAGTGTGTCGCTCGATCATTATCGCCATTTTTTTCAGTCCAACCTTGTCTGAGGATTGTTTTTATCAGGGCTGAGACAATGAGTTACCAGTATATCTGCAGACTCGTCTTCAGCCGACTTGGTTCAACATAATCTGCTATGCGGGTGCGCGGATTAGTGGGTTCGCCACGTCCCAATCGCCGTACGAGCCGCGTCATTTGCGGGCCGTGCGATAAGTGCGTCACGACTTAAGCTAACTTCGTAGCGCGCGCCGTCCGCCATTGGCACGAAAGTCGCGGTTCCGTAATGGGCGTCAACGCCTGGCATGAGTTGTGGAAAGCGGCGGGTGAATCGCCACAAGTCTGCCGGCGCTTCTAGTGTTAGCGAATGCACCGTTCGCATTTCTGTTTGCTCCCGATCGATATCTGCAAATCGTCCGCTGAGTCGATCCAACTGATAAATGGGATCGAGGCCGAGCACGGTCAGCGGAGGTTTCCAGGTCACAATCCTCGCGTCCATCTGCCATTCGTCGCCGCGCAACGTAAAAAACTGATCAGATTCGCCGGTGATCATCAAGCGAGCTTGATACTCGTCGTTCGCAGTTTTCTCGAACTCGATACGCGAGATCAGTTGCTCATCGATGAGACGCGAATAAGTTAGGTAGCTGAGTATCAAGATTGAACCGGCTCCCGCAATCGCGGCGCACATCAGGCAGCTCAACGAAGAACCACAGGCGCGTAACACTCGACGGCGGCGCATGCAGTGCAGCATACGAAACAGGAAAAAGAATGCCAGGACGGCAAAGGCTATGCTGATTGCGATCAGTAGGGTCATTCGTGAATAGTCCGAGCTAGGCGTCGAGCCGCTTGTACTTAATCCTCTGCGGCTGATCGGCGTCGCTGCCGAGGCGCCGTCGTCGGTCTGCTTCGTAATCCGAATAGTTGCCCGCAAACCATGTGACTTGACTATCGCCTTCGAATGCCAGGATATGTGTGGCGATTCGATCCAGGAACCAACGATCATGCGAGATCACGATGGCCGACCCTGGAAACTCCAGCAGTGCTTCCTCAAGCGCGCGCAAAGTCTCGACATCCAGATCATTGGTCGGCTCATCAAGGAGGAGTAAATTTCCGCCAGACTTAAGCATCTTGGCCAGGTGGACGCGATTTCGTTCGCCACCGGATAGCAAGCCGATTTTTTTCTGTTGCTCTGTGCCGCGAAAATTGAATCGTCCAACGTAAGCTCGTGACGGTGTTTCATACCTGCCAACGGTGATCAGATCCTGACCTTCTGAAATCTCTTCCCAGATAGTCTTGCTGTCATCCAAGCTTTCGCGCGATTGATCGACGCTTGCGATTTGCACTGTATCGCCGAGTCGCACTGTGCCGGCATCCGGTTTTTCGTCGCCTATAATCATTCTGAACAGTGTTGTTTTACCCGCGCCGTTCGGCCCGATGATGCCGGCGATGCCGCCTGGCGGCAGCGTGAATTCCAGTGAATCCATTAGCAGTTTGTCGCCGAAGGCCTTTCTTATGTCGGTCGCCTCTATGACAACGTCACCCAGGCGAGGGCCGGGCGGAATATAAATTTCATTGGTTTCGTTGCGTTGCTGATAACTCGCTGAAGATATTTCCGCAAATTGGCGTAAGCGTGCCTTCGACTTAGCGTGCCGACCTTTAGGATTGGTTCGCACCCATTCCAACTCGGATTGCATGGCCTTTTGCCGCGCTTTCTCAGACGAATCTTCCTGTTTGAGTCGGTCTTCTTTCTGCTCAAGCCACGACGAATAATTTCCCTCCCAGGGGATCCCATGACCTCGGTCGAGCTCAAGAATCCAACCCGCAACGTTGTCCAGAAAGTATCGATCATGTGTGACTGCAATAACTGTCCCCGGATATTCTTCGAGAAAGCGTTCCAGCCAGGCAACAGATTCTGCGTCGAGATGGTTCGTCGGTTCGTCGAGCAACAGCATATCGGGCTCTGACAGCAGCAGCCGGCACAGGGCAACCCGGCGTTTTTCACCACCTGACAATTTCGTGACGTCTGCATCCCATGGTGGCAAACGCAACGCATCTGCCGCGACATCCAGTTTTCGATCCAATTCCCAGGCGCCGACCGAATCGATCGCGTCCTGTAATTTCCCTTGCTCCTCCAGGAGTGAGTTCATTTGCTCATCATCCATTGGTTCGGCAAATGCCATGCTGATTTCGTTGAAACGATCAAGTAGCGCTTTGGTCTCGGCGACCCCTTCCTCGACATTACCGCGCACATCTTTGCTGGCATTCAATTCGGGTTCCTGCGGCAAATAACCAATATTGATGCCGGCTTGCGGGCGCGCCTCGCCCTCAAATTCGGTATCCAGTCCCGCCATGATGCGTAACAAAGTTGATTTGCCCGAACCGTTCAGGCCCAGTACGCCAATTTTGGCGCCAGGGTAAAAACTCAAGGAGATGTCTTTGATGATGAATTGTTTGGGCGGGACCATTTTGGCCACGCGATTCATGGTGTAGATGTATTGCGCCATAAGAACTCAAAATCAGAAAATCAGTGCGCACATTATAGAGGGAAATATCAGGTATGCTGCGCTTCTCGCGAAATCGGATCGCCAACCTACATTGACGACCAATCCCCAAAAAGCGCCGGTCTACGTATATAAGGGCGACGAACTGGCACGCTACGGGTTCGGCGAGGGGCACCCATTCGGGCACGATCGGCACGGTGTGTTTCACGATGAACTTGAGGCCGCTGATTTAGGCGATTCCATTCAGTACGCCAGTCCGCGCCGTGCGAGTGTCGATGAGCTGGCGCTATTTCACTCACCGGACTACATCAATCTAGTATCGAAAAAATCTGTTGAGGGGTCTGGTTTTTTGGACGGCGGTGACACTCCGGCGTTTTCCGGCGTTTTCGAAGTCGCGTCCGATGTCGTTGGTACGACATTGGCTGCAGTTGATGCGGTGATGTCGGGAGAGGCCAGCCAGGCCTTCGTTCCCATCGCCGGACTGCATCATGCCGGCCGAGAACACGCGGCGGGCTTCTGTGTTTTCAATGACTGCGGCGTTGCGGTCGAATACTTGAGACACAAACATGGCCTGCAACGGATTGCTTATGTGGACATAGATGCTCATCACGGGGATGGAGTTTTTTACGGCTTTGAAGATGACCCGGATTTGCTCTTTGCGGATATTCATGAGGACGGCCGATATTTGTACCCCGGCACAGGGGCTGCCAGCGAAACCGGAAAGGGACGTGCCGTCGGCACGAAATTGAATATCCCATTGGCACCTGGTGCTGGCGATGATGAATTTGATGCGGTTTGGCCGCAGGTTGAACGCTATATCGAGGCCACGAAGCCGGAGTTCATTATCCTTCAGTGTGGCGCCGACAGTCTTGCCGGCGATCCGATTACGCATCTGGAATTTTCAGAAAATTCCCACGCGAAGGCAGCACTGGCCATGCACCGACTCGCGAAAAAAATCTGTGGTGGCCATTTAATCGGAGTGGGCGGTGGCGGCTATAATCGTGAGAATCTCGCCCGCGCCTGGACGCGAGTCGTGGAGGCATTCGCCACTGCAGTGTAAGAGATCGTTCGCGCGTAAAAATCATGCGCAATCTGTCAGACGCGGCCAGGTGCCTCATGTACAATTTCGCAGCCAATCCGCCCGTCAATGTAAGAGGCGCGAATTTGTATGATGCGGATTGATCTTTAGTAAGGCGCCTGAAATAGCGACCATGCGATAAATGTTAGTGCGCACGCACTTGATCATAGAATGCAAACGTGTAAGTGGACTGGGTAACTACTGTGGTCCATACCGACACAAAATAATCTGACCCGGAGATAACCCCTAATATGTTTGCTGAGACATCGTCAATAGAACAATTCGACAACGAGATTTTCCAGGCGATTAGCGATGAATCGCGGCGCCAGGAAGAGCACATAGAACTGATCGCATCAGAGAATTACGCAAGTCCCAGAGTAATGGCCGCGCAAGGGTCCAAGCTGACCAATAAATACGCTGAAGGCTATCCCGGCAAACGTTATTACGGGGGCTGTGAGTACGTCGACATTGCGGAACGGTTAGCGATCGAGCGCGCAAAGAAATTGTTCGGCGCGGACTACGCAAACGTTCAACCACACTCAGGCTCGCAGGCAAACGCGGCGGTTTGTCATGCGCTACTGGAACCGGGTGATCGAATTCTTGGGATGAGCCTCGCTGATGGCGGGCATCTCACCCATGGTTCGAAAGTCAATTTCTCTGGCAAGATTTTCGATGCAGTGCAATACGGCGTCGATAAGACATCTGGCTATGTTGATTACGCCCAGGTTGAGAAACTCGCAAACGAACAAAAACCACGAATGATTATTGCCGGTTTTTCAGCGCATTCCCGTATCATCGATTGGCAGCGTTTTCGCGACATTGCCGATTCGGTGGACGCCTACTTAATGGTTGATA
>JABIUH010000023.1 GCA_018701055.1 Woeseia sp.
ACGTCTTATTACGCAGCGAGCGTAAACGAGGCCACCAAATACCCACGATTGAAGGGCGATATTCGCACTGACGTGTGTGTTATTGGGGCCGGCTTCACAGGCGTTGCGACGGCCCTGTCGCTTGCTGAGAAAAGCTACGGTGTGTGCGTGTTGGAAGCCAATCGCATTGGCTGGGGTGCTTCCGGTCGCAATGGCGGGCAGTTGATCGCGGGCATTAGTGGTGTGGACAAACTCGTCCGTGCCCACCCAGAACTGGAACCGCTAATCTGGGACATGAGTTGGCGCGGCAACGAAATTATTCGCGATCGTGTGGAACGCTATGGGATCAATTGTGATCTGAAATTCGGTTATTTTGATGTCGCGATTAAACCCAGGCACGTGCGTGCGCTGGAGGAGGCTGAGGCGAACCTCTCATCGCACAACGTGCCATTCGAACATCGCGTGTTGTCCGCTACTGAAACGCAGAATGCTTTGGGCACTGACGCCTACATGGGCGCATTGCAGATCATGGGCAACGGTCACTTGCACCCACTGAATTTGTGTATTGGTGAGGCGGCGGCGGCGGCCTCAATGGGGGCGCAGTTTTTCGAACAGTCTGCAGTGCTCAAAATTGATCAGGGTGATGCTGTAAGAGTGTCCACTGCTGAAGGCAGCGTAACGGCTGACATGGTCATCGTCGCCGGTAACGCATATCAATGGTTTGAAAAATCACTACGCTCAAGGTTTTTTCCTGTTAGAAGTTACATTATCGCAACGGAACCGTTGTCTGATGAGCAATTGGATACGATTAACCCATATGATTTCGCCGTCTGCGATCCAAACTACGTATTGGAGTATTTCAGGCTAAGCGCAGACAAGCGCCTTTTGTTTGGCGGTCGTTGTAATTATTTCGGCGATGATCAAGACGATATTGAGAGTCAACTCCGACCCCGCATGGTGAAAATTTATCCGCAATTGCAGAACATACGAATTGACTATGCATGGGGTGGCACCATCGCCGTGCCAATAAACCGTGTTCCGCAAATTGGGAAAATTGCGAAGAATATTTTCTATTCCAATGCCTACTCTGGCCATGGGGTTAATGTGACTCATCTAGCCGGGGAAATCGTCGCCGATGCCGTTGGCGGTACGATGGAGCGCTTCGATGTGTTTTCAGAGTTTCGTTCGAACCGCATTCCCGGGGTCAAACATTTTGGTAACTCGCTGGTAAGTTTGGGTATGGTGTACTACAGCATCAAAGATAGACTTTAAATGGAGCAAAAGTTACCAAAACTGATTGTCACTTCAGTCGTGCGCGGCAGCCAGCAGGGAGAAAGCCACGGCGGTGTTTTTACCGTTGATTTTGATAATCAGGACGGTATACAGCACATTGACTGGAATACCGGCGACATCGATTGGGAAGGCCGAGGTGCCGATCGAGGGTTGCGCGGCATAGAATTCGATGGCGATGACATTTATATCGCCGCGAGCGATGAACTGTTCGTCTACAATCGAGATTTCGAAGGACAACGTTCTTTCAAGAATCGCTATCTAAAACACTGTCATGAAATATGCCGCATGGAACGCATGATTTTCGTTACGTCGACTGGTTTCGACAGCCTCATGGCATTCAATCTTGATTCCCGCGCTTTCGAATGGGGTTTTCACCTACAAAAAATGGACGGGGCTTGGGCGGGTCACACATTTGATCCGCGCTCAGAGAGTGGTCCACGGCCTATAAACGACTTTCATATCAATATGGTGCACGTCGATAGCGCTGGGATTTTTCTAAGTGGCTTGAACATCAATGCTCTTTTGCACATTAATAGTGAGATGAAGGTTTCGACGGTATGTGATCTGCCAGTCGGCACACACAACTCACGGCCTTGGCGGGATGGCGTTGTTCTAAACGACACCGCAAGCGATTGTGTACGTTTTGTCAGCCGCTCTGGAACAGAGAAGGCCTTTAAGATTGTCACTTACGATGAAACACAGCTAGAACAAATAGGCATCGACGATTCTAAAGTTGCCCGGCAAGGATTCGGGCGAGGGCTTTGTACGCTCGGCGAAAGGTTTATTGTGGGCGGTTCGTCACCCTCGACTATTTCGCTATATGACGTCCAAACCAATCAAAAAGTCGGTTCCGTCAATCTTTCAATGGATATCCGCAACGCCATCCATGGCCTCGAAATCTGGCCTTACTAGCGGGACGTTTTGTGGTTGTCAGCGGGGCACCTCTGTTATCGCAAGGAGAGAAGCGACACGGCGATCGATTCATCGGTACGTCGTTAAGTTGTTAATCTGTTTAATGAGCAAATTATGGATAGCTTCACTTCGCGCGCAATAAAAATCGCACCACATGGTGAGGACAGGCTGGCTGTCGGCGAGCTTTGGTCTGATAGGTAATAAAGTGAATTAAAAAAGCTCAATTCTTCCTCCGAAAAAATAAAGCAACCATCGGAAATTGCGCATCGCTCGCGATCTTTTCTGAACGCAGGCGTTGCGCGGTGCCAGTTTATTCCGGGAGAACTTGTGATCTTTAGTGTTCCATAAAAAAGGCCGGAATTAACCGGCCTTTTTCTCATACTAGTTAGTAACTAAGCTTTAGTCACCCCATCGTTTCATGTAGCGGATTCCGATTTCACGCGGCCTATTCGTATATAACGTTTGATGATGCTCACGTCCATCTCGAATTGATCCTGCGCCCCATTCGAACTGTCCCGTACCAGTAGTGTATGTCGCACGTTCGTCGGTTAGGTTGTTGATAAATATGTCAACCTGCCAGTCTTCGCCGATGAGTCCCGCCCTTAGATCACCAAGCGTATAGGCCGGACTGGAAACTTGTGGATTCGGATCCGAATTAGGTAATGGCTCCAAAATATTAAGGCTATCGCCGGTATGAGACCACTGTGTCCGAACAAAGAAATCATCCGCACCAAATAAATCTGTTTGAGCGCTGTATTCCAACCAAGCAGATCCTTTAGAAGACGGAACCAATGGCAATCTTAAGCCTGCAATTAGATTGTTGTTACCATCGCCGGTTAAGTCATGGTCGGTGTCAGTTTCTGCTTCCATGATTTCGTAATTAACGCCTAACAGCCAATTCTCGTTTATAGAATAGTCCAACTCAACATTGATGCCGTTGATATGTGCTTCACCAGCATTGGCAATAACTGCCTGCCATGGTTGGCCACAAACACCGTCCGTACTGAGTGACACATCTTCCTGGCCGTTGGCATCGAGACAGTTCTGACTCGCTGGGTCGACCATATTCAGCTGATAGTCGCTCCAAATCATATTATAGGCGGTGACGTTAAATCGACCGCTGCCCTCAGCAAACGTTGACTTATACCCGAGTTCGAAATTATCCATGATGTCTGAGTCATAAGCATTCGGAAAAAATGGCACGCCACGGCTGCGGTTTACGCCACCTTGGCGAAGACCACGTGTATAGAGACCGTAAACCATCCTCTCGTCATCCAGTGCCCAAGCCAGGCTAATTTTTGGAATGACCTGATCTTCCGAGCCCGGCCGTCCAAATGGCAGGCCATTGTTTGCTAGGCGTGCTGCCCTCGTTGCTGCTACCGCCATATCCGGTTCGCCAGCCGGCGCCTCGCCGGGTGCCGCAACGCCACCAGGATGATTCACGAGATACCAGTTCGTATTAGATCGCTTGAAATATCGTCCGCCGACCGTCAAATCGAGAGAGTCATTGATGTGCCATGCAACCTCACCAAATATCGCTGTCTGCTCCCAGTCTGTCTGACTTTGTGAGTACCAGCTTGACGTTGAGCCCACCGGAATTTGGTAACCCGGTATTCCGTAATAGTTAGCGAAGGAGAAGTCGTAGTAACGTTGCGAAACTGAGCCCGGGAAGGTATTAACTGAACCGTTTCCACCTGTAGTCGGTTGTGCAAACGGCGCCATCCAGGAGTCTTTACTTTCTTCGAAATAACCGCCCACGATCCAGTCGATTGTGTCCCCCTGACTCGTTAATCGAATTTCTCCGGTAACTTTGTCATCGTTTGAGGGACCCGAATACATACTCAAGAAATCACCGTCGACTGTTTGACCCTGGCAATAACGTGGATACCAAAGAATGTAGCCGGAATCCGGATTGGTCCAGTAATACGGGTAGTCATTCGCTGTGTAGTACGAATCATGACAATAACCTGCAGCCCAATACTTAGCGTAGGTCGTGATGTCGTTGAGGTACACGGTATCGCGGTCGTAATAAGAAACTGCTGCTACGAGTTGGGCAAAGCCGAGATCGCCTTCGATCTTTAATGAACCCATGTTGAATTTTTCTGTGCGCCATTCGTCATGAAAACGAACGACTTGCAGGTCGCCAACGAATGGATCGTAATAGTTTCCTGCTCCCGATTCGGAGTTCTGAAAGTGATAAGAGAATGTGGTCGCCCAGCTGTCACTCATTTCCCAGAGTAAGTGAATTCGGCCTCCGTAAACGTCCGCGTCATTCCAGTTATTCTCGACCTCAGTGCGATTATCTAAAGTACCCCAGCCCGCGGGTGCTTTGTTCTCTCCGTCCAGCCCATATGAGTCGGCTGTGTGTCCAAGTACGTTGTCGATAAAGCCGCCATCATGATCGTTATAAGCGGCGATACGCATTGCAAGTTTGTCTTCAATTAAAGGTACGTTAAAAACGAGCGAGCCACGGTAGCTTACGTCGCTATCCCCGCCACCGCGTACCTCACCGTCCAAGACGGCTTCGAAGGAGTTCATTTCGGGTTGATTGGTGAGGATACGCATCGTGCCGGCTTGCGCGTCAGACCCATACAGTGTGCCTTGTGGGCCGGATAGAGCTTCTACACGATTAATATCGACTGCCCTAATGCTAGGTTGTGAGCCCGTTTGCGTAACCGATATCTCATCAAGATAAACCGATGAAGTTGACTGACCAATATAGCCTGCTCCAGTTATCGCGCCACGGAACACAACTGTGCTGCTACCAGGTCCGTAAGTGACAACGTTAACGGACGGCACAAAGCGTGCGTAGTCTTCCATGCCCTTCGCGCCCATAGCCGCCAGCGAGTCTTGAGAAATGGCTTGAATGGTAGCTGGAATCTCTTGTACAGACTCCGCGCGTTTTCTAGCTGTTACGACGATTTCCTCAAGACCCTGATAGCCTGAGTCCTGTGCCATTACTACCGCGCCCGGCGTTAGGGCTACGGTTACTGCAGCAGCAACAGGTGTAATTGAAAATTTAGACGGTGCTTGCATGATTAATTCCCCCGACGGAATTGTGCCAAAAATATTACGCAGAAACTAAACATATTTTAGTTAGCTGAAAACTACAAGTTTTTCACTGACTTGATAACGAGCGCTCGTCTTTTGTGTTAAAAAAACAACAAAAAAATACGATATCCGATCCTACTGTCATGGCCTGTTAGCGACTTCCGCGCCTACAGGCAATGAGTGAGCGGTTTTTCAGATGACGACTGAAAGATTACGTAGCCTCGGGACCCGATAAACATGACGGTTGTTGCGCGGCTGGCAGAGACTTGAGGAGGGGTTCTAGCGTCTCAATCAGCTCGTCCAGGTGATGCTCATAATTTCGCCACAAATTGACTGAGCTCGAATAAATTGGGCGACGCACTTGCTCCGAGCTGGCGGTCTTTACAGCTCGTTCAGTTTCGTGAAAGTGCAGGCACGCTTCTTCGAACGGCAAACCGCAAAAATCTAGGAGTCTTTTCACTTGCACCTCCAGATCGGCAACTACCTTTTCATATTGTACGTCCAGCACAAAGCCCGGTAGCGCCTCATGCCAATAGTCCATAAGGCGTTGATACTGCAAATAGTATTCACCGAGCTCCGTTAGGTCATAGGTGAATGGCTGGCCACTCGCGAATAACTGTTTGAATGAACCGAAGCAACTATCGAGAGGGTGACGCCGGGCATTGATGATTTTAGCGTTGGGCAGCGCAAGCTTCAGGATTCCCGCATAAATGAAATTATTGGGGTTCTTATCGACAAAAAAGGGTGCGCCGCCGCGAAATATCTCCGTACGCGACAAGTAATCTGCGCCGATTCTTCGCCAATCCTCGGGCTCAAAATCAGCCAGTACATCCGGAAAGCGTGTTCCTTTGGGTTTTTCACGACGCACAGATTGGACAGCCCGCGACAGGTCTCCGAGTTCGTGAGTACCATCTACCTGACTATGGCTAGCGAGTATTTGTTCTATTAGCGTCGAACCAGATCGAGGCAATCCCACAACCAGTATGGGTGAGATGGCAGATGCTGCGACACCAGCGTTTTTCGCGAAGAAATCAGCATCGAACAATTCGATGATTCTGTCGTAGGTCCCTTCCGTTTCGACAGGATCATAAGATTCGAGTGGTCGTCGTAACGCATTACAGCTTTCGAGGTTTGCAAATGCGATCGCATATTCCTTTCGCGCCTCATACTCGAGCCCGAGCGCATTGTGCAGTTGAGCTTGTGACTCATCGGGAAGATCATGATCATTGAGTAGCAACTGCATTGCTTCGACCTCTTCGTCTTCAAAACGAAAGGTCTTCAGGTTTGCCAGACTCCAGTAAGCTTCGGCATGATCCGGTTTAACGCGTATGGCACGTCGATAACTCGCGACAGCTTCATTTTGCAGGCCAACCGTTTTTTGATGGTGCGCCATGCTGCAAATCGCGCCTGCTTTGTCTGGCGAAAGCCCTAACGCATCCTGGTATGTTTTAATGGCTTGTTCGTGCTCGCCCGTCAAACCGATAGCCGCTGCATAAATCATATGTGATTCAGCATTCTCAGGCGCGAGTTTTAATACTTGACGAGCACTTTCCACTGCATCATCAAATTTATCCATTTCGCGTTGTACGTTGCTTAGATCGACCCACGCCCGCACGTAGTCAGGTGCGTTGGCAACAACTTTCTTTAAGAAAACTTCCGCGTCCCGAAATCGCTTGTTTCCGAACGCAATGCCAGCCAGAAGGCGCGCGGCTTCAAGATGATTAGGATTCTTAGTTAAGCAATCGCGGTAAATCATCTCCGCCGAACGCAAATCGCCTGCATTTTCGAATTCACGGGCTTGCTTGATCTCGGTCTCAAAAGAAATATGTCTAGTCAACTTGCGGTGCGCTTGTTCGGCCTCACGGTCCTTTTCCAGTTGTTTGGCGCGATCAATTTTGTCGTGTGTTACTGCGCGAGTGGGGTCGAGTCGCATTGCGGTTTCGTAGGCTGTGCGTGCTTTGGACGCTTTGTCTTGAACGAGTGATAGATCACCATACGTCTCGAAGGCAGCAGCGAAGTCCGGAAACAATCGAATTGCTTCTTCAATGTAAGTCTCGGCAATGTCAAATTTTTTCAAGGCCAGATTCGCCTTTGCTGCCAGGCACAGCAAATTAGCGTCGCCAGGGTATTTTTCCAAGCCTTCAGCGCAGAGCTTTGCAGCTGCCTGTGGGTTACCAGAACTTAGCTGACTGAGCGCTGTATCAAATGATATTTTCTGCTCCATGGGAGAAGTTCAACACAGTGCGGAGGCAAGTGCCAGATCTGCCTTGTGCCCGGTAGATGAACGCATTACCTTTGTAGTCTTGAATCAGTCCGAGTGATCTATTGAAGACATTTAAAGAAGCGGTACGGAAAAAGGATTTTGCGATATCGGCGGAGATCTACCTGCGCCCGGAAAGCGATGCAGAATCTCTAAGAGCCCAGGCTATCGCTCTTAGAGATTCTGTCGACGGGCTTCTGTTAACTGATAATCAGTATGGCCAGTTGCACATGTCAACGACTGCGGCAGCCAGTATATTGATTGACTATGGTGTAGATCCAATCGTGCAACTGACCTGTCGCAATCGAAATCGAATTGCACTTATCAGCGATTTGCTGGGCGTTGGTGCGCTCGGCGTGACCAGCCTTTTGCTGGTAGCAGGCGAACGCGCACCTGAGCAATTTCAACCGCGGCCGAAACCGGTTATGGATCTAAGTGCGACCGACCTGATTCGCACGGCCTCAACAATGAAAACCGATGAAAAACTAACGCAAAATCTGGACTTTTTCGTCGGCGGTGTGGTGACACCAGTAATGCCAAAACCCTCCTGGGAGGCGAAGCAGCTAAGGGAGAAAATAGACGCAGGAGCACAATTTGTGCAAACGCACATTTGTATGGATGTTGAGTTGTTGCGGCGATATCTAAGCCATTTAGTAGCGAACAAACTGACCCAACGTACCAGTGTTGTAGCGTCCGTCGCTCTTCTAGGGTCAGTGGAAGACGAACGCTGGTTACGGGAGAACCGACCGAATGTAATGCTGCCGGATGGGGTGGCCAAGCGCTTGGAAAGCGCCAGCAATCCACGCGAGGAAGGCATTCAGATTTGTGCTGAGACTATTCGGGCAATGCGGGAGATCCCGGGGTTGGCGGGC